>NZ_MCYD01000581.1:5672-33365 GCF_002876325.1 Vibrio sp. 10N.261.52.A1 | reverse complement strand
ACGGTAAATAAAAACGCCGGAACGATTATTTTTAACGATTCCTTTTTGGTAAGTTAACTCACCATTAACAAAGACACTCTCAATTCCTTCTGCAACTGAAATAGGATTTTCAAATGTTGCGGTGTCTTTAATATTCTTTGGATCAAATAAAACTAAATCAGCAAATGCGCCTTGGCGAATTTCACCTCGACCCGCTAAGTTGTAGCGCTCTGCCGACATTCCCGTCATTTTGTGAATCGCTTCTGGTAGCGAGAACAGTTTTTCATCTCGGCAGTAATGGCCTAACACTTTCGGGAAAGTGCCCCACAACCTCGGGTGTGGATGCGGGTCATTAGGCAAACCATCGGAACCAACCATAGTCAGCTTGTATTTCAATACACGTTTTACGTCGTTCTCATCCATGCAGTGGTAAACCGCACCAGCTGGTTGAAGCGCTTTCGCAGCATCCATCAGTGATAGGTTCATCTCATCAGCAATCTGCTTAAGGGTTTTGCCTGCATGTTCTGGTTTTGCTTCAGACCAAGTGATGAAGATATCGAAATCGTCCGTCACCTGTTTCAAATCTAATGTTGAGGAGCTCGCTGAATATGGGTAACAGTCGCAAGACACATCTTGGTGCTCTGAAACCTTATCCATCAAATCAAGTACTTCAACGGTTCTGCCCCAGTTGCCTGCACCTGCACATTTAAGGTGAGAGATAACAACCGGTACTTTCGCGTATTGACCTGTCTCAAACGCCTCTTCCATCGCGCTTAAGATCTCTTCGAATTCGGTACGCATATGCGTGGTATAGATGCCGCCATGGCTAGACAGCACTTTGGCTAACTGCATGACTTCATTGGCGTTCGCTTGTTTCGCACTTGCGTAAGCCAAGCCCGAACTTAAACCTAATGCGCCTTGCTCCATCGCTAAATCAAGGTTGTTTTGCATCTCTGCAATTTCATCTTCCGTTGCTGTGCGTTGTAGGTCATCCATCACTTGGTTACGAAGTGTGGTGTGGCCCACTAAGGCTGCTACGTTTACTGCAGGTTGTGCTTGCTCCACCGCTTGTGCATACGCGGCAAAGGTTGGGTATTTGAAATCAGCCTGCGCGCCTAAAAGGTTCATAGGATCTGGTGGATCACCAGCTAAAACCGTTGGTGACGCACTGATACCGCAGTTACCAACAATCACGGTTGTCACACCTTGGCTGATCTTTGGTAAGCAGTCTGGGTAACGAATGACGTTGGTGTCGTCGTGTGTGTGTACATCAATAAATCCAGGAGCCAATGCTAAGCCTGCTCCTTCAACCAACTGGCCACAATCTTCATGATCAATGCTGCCAATTTCGGCGATTTTTCCATCTCGGATTGCTACATCGGCACAAAACGATTGTTCGCCGGTGCCATCGAACACCTCTACATTTTTAATTATCGTATCGAACAACATTTCTCACTCTCTCAATCCACTCTGTTGATAGAGCTATATTAAAAATCCAGCCGATTATTTTCAGTGACAAAACACACATAATATTTTAATTTGTGTGATAGTTTCTATCACAAAACAAACACAAGATAGATTTAAACATTAAATAACAACCACTTAAATCATGTTAGGAATCAGCAATGAAACATAACCCTGCACAAAAAGATGTTATAAAGTATCAAAAAGATTGTTTCGTCTTGACTGAAAGAGGCCAAAAAGGGAGAGCAGTATCACAAACTGAGAACGGCGTTTATCGACTGGTCGATGAAGACATTTCGCTTCCGGTAGCAATTATCAAGCAATCAGCGTTGACCAATAATCTGAATTGGATGCAATCATTCGCCGATCATCATCAGGTTAAATTGTCGCCACACGGCAAAACATCGATGACGCCTGATTTCTTTCGCCAACAGCTAGAAAATGGCGCTTGGGGAATTACCGTTGCAACACCTGCACAAGCAGAAATCGCAGCAATGGCAGGCGCAAAAAGAATCATCATGGCTAACCAATTGGTAGGTAAAACCAACATGGCGATCATCGAACAGCTTATTAGTGAGTTCGACGTTGATTTCTATTGTTGTGTGGATTCATCAGTCAACGTGCAGCAACTCAACCAATATTTCGCCAACAAAAAACAGACGCTAAAAGTGCTGATTGAGTTTGGTGTTCCGGGTGGTCGTTGTGGTTGTCGTTCTCCTCAAGAAGTTCTAGAGCTTGCGCAAACCATCCAAGATACGCCTGCGCTTTCGCTAGCGGGTATTGAGGTGTATGAGGGTGTGATTCATGGTGACAATGCCGAGCAAGACATTCGCACCTTCTTAAACCAGGCACTAAGCTCTGTCGAAAGCCTTGCATCAGATGGACTGATCACGGGACAGCCAATCATCACTGGCGCGGGATCAGCTTGGTATGATGTGGTGGCAGAGTGCTTGGCGAACCTAACCGATTACTTGGCGATCATCCGCCCAGGTTGCTATGCCATTCACGATACTGGGAGCTACCTAGATGCTCAAAGTAAGGTATTGCAACGAGCGCAAGTAAACCAAGGCTACGCGTGTGAACTGGGTGGGGATTTAGAATCGGCACTTGAGGTTTGGGCGTATGTTATCTCTCGCCCAGAGCCAACCAAACTGGTGATTGGGCTAGGTAAGCGCGACGTAGCCTTCGACGCGGGATTACCTATTGCTGAACGCGGATATCGCAATGGTGAAGCTATATCTGTGAAAGGCCTGACGGCGACTGCCGTGATGGATCAACATACTTTCGTGGAGACGGACGGTTCTGCTGAGATTGAAGTGGGCGACATGATTGCGTTCTCAACCTCACACCCTTGTTTAACTTTCGATAAGTGGCGTTACATTGCTATAAGCGATGACGACTATCAGGTAACAAACTGGGTAGAGACCTGCTTCTAGCTCGATTTTTCAATAAGCTAGAATCAGCGAAGCATTCAGATATACTAACGGGGCTAAGGCTTAGCCCCATCAATAAAGGATCAAGATTCTTGAGTTTAGAAGTAGATATCATTTCACAGATAACCGAGCGTTTTCCCGCTCTTCGTGATGCCGAGAAAAAAGTCGCCAAGCTGATAATGGATGACATCGATTTTGCTGCCAAAGCCAGCATTACAGAACTCGCTGAAAACGCGCAAGTCAGTGAAGCAACCATTACCCGTTTTGCTAAGGCGATTGGCTGTAACAACGTTCGTGATATGAAGATCAAGCTTGCTCAAACCCTAACGGTGGGCCAGCGCTTTATTCTCGAACCGGTTAACCAAACTGGCTATCAAGGTATCTACGAATCGATCAAGCAGAGCCTAGACATCAACCGCACTCTATTCAAAGAACAAGACGTTGAAACCGCGGTGAACTGGCTACACAACGCCAGACAAATTATTGCGATCGGCATGGGTGGCGGCTCAACCATCGCCTCTCAAGAGCTGCAACACCGCCTGTTCCGCTTGGGCTACCCAGTGGTGTCGTACAACGATGGTTTAATGTCACGCATGGTTGCTGCCACGGCAGATTCCAACGATGTGATGGTGATGATTTCCGCGACAGGCTTTACGCCGGTGATCACCGAAACCGCCGAACTGGCGAAGCAATACGGGCTTAAGATCATCGCGATTACCCCGCAAGACACGCCACTGGCAAAGATTGCGAATATTGTTTTGCCAATCAAACACATGGAAACCGACTTCATCTACAAGCCATCTGCATCTCGCTACGCTATGTTGGCGTTGGTGGATGTGCTTTCGATGGGTATGGCGGTCAATCACAAGAACCGCTCGCGCGATAAACTGCGCCGCTTGAAGGTTGCTTTAGACTCCTACCGAGGTGGTGGCGACCGACAACCGCTCGGCGACTAAACGTTACCGACACCAAGCGTGTCGCAGCTAAATCAAAATAGAATCCGAATTAAAAAGCCCCGCAGTATTCACTCGTTCGAGTCGATACTGTTGGGCTTTTTTCGTTTGGATGTTTCTGAAATCACTCATCTGAGTCAATGGAAGTTAAAATGAACTCGACTCGTTCTTCAACAGAACTCTTCGGCACTTCCACCAGTTGATAACCAAATCGGGTATAGGCTTCTACCATCTTTTCATAGGTGGCGACCGCCTCTTCAAAGTCTTGTTTACGCTCTGGTCATTGACGAAAATCGCCTCCCAAGGTGGAAAGGTAAACACCTTAGTGCTGTATTCAAGTTCATTGCACAGATCTAGCAAGGAGTCTGGAATAGGCAGTGCTTCTAACAGGCTGTAGCCGTATGAATCGACGATGCTTCTATCAAAGAAAACGGGCAGGTTACTCGCCTGAAACGCCTGATAATTGACTAATTCTTCGCGCACCATCTCATCACGAAAAGCCACTTTATCTAGCCAAGGTAAAGCACTACCTTGCTGGGAGACTTGGTGTTGAATCACTTTACGACCTACCTCTGGCGCGCATCGATAACCCTGACTTTTCAAAGCGTCGATGACCGAGGTTTTGCCGGATCCCGGCCCACCAGTAAATACAATTAGATTGCTCAAATAGACCTCTTCAAATGGGAAAATTAACGAATTGGACGTTAACGAAGCCATAGTTAACGAATAAGAGAAAGGATATATTTAAACTCTGGCGCTCGGCAGTCTTTCACAAGCTCGTATAAACTCATCTCTAACCCAGTGATTTGAATGCCCGACTCTCGCATTCGGCAAATGGCTAGCTCCTTATTAAGCGCCATTCGAGAACTCACACAGTCGCTAACTACTTCAACTTTGTAGCCAAGATCCAACAACCCCATTGCCGTTTGATACACGCAAATATGAGCTTCAATCCCACACACCAACCACGTATCCACGTTCTTTGCCTGCACCTCCTCAATAAACTGGGGCTCATCACACGCGTTGAATGTGAATTTAGTTACTGACTCAACATCGCTCAATAAGTCATTCAGTTCGCTGACTGTTGCTCCCAATTTATCTGGATTCTGCTCCAAGTAAATGATGGGCAGGTCCAAAATCCGCGCGCCCTTAATCAGCTTCCCACAGTTAGAAATAAGTGTCTCACTCTCATCAACAAGGCTTGCGAGCTTGCCCTGAACATCCACAACCACCAAGCCTGTATTTTGTCTCATTAGCATGTGTATTCCTTGTTTTGGCAGCCCAACTCACTAAGCAATCTGATTGATATATTTCTACTATGTAACGATTTAGCTTACAAAGCCATACAGTAATACGTATAAGACTACGGAATAATGCTCACCAACGGTCGAAAGGCCGACAACAAAAATAATTGATACTGCATGATATTAAAGAGTGAGTAAGAACAATGAACAAATTCGCGAAATCAGCATTAGCACTGGGTTTAATCGGCGCAGTTTCTCTTCCAGCATTAGCAGCAGGAACTGACGGCGGTGCGTACATCGGTGGTGGTCTTGGTGTGTACCAAGATTCTGATACAGACGGTCAAGGTAACCTAGACTCAGATGGCATGGGTTACAACCTATATGGTGGCTACCAGTTTAACCGTATCGTTGGTGTTGAACTTGGCTACAATGATTACGCAGACTACAAACAGGGTACTGCAAAAGTGTCTCCAACGTCTGTTTCTGTATCAGCAAACCTAGGTTACACGTTCGACAACACGATTCGTCCGTTCGTATTGGCTGGTTTAAGTTCTGTTGATCTAAACGCAAACAAGAGTGCTGGTTACGATGATGACAGCGGTACAGGTTTCCACTTCGGTCTGGGTGTTGAATACACGCCAATCGAAAACCTAACACTACGCCTAATTTCACAAGCTGATGCTGTGAGCGTAGAAAACTACTACGGTCCATTCAAAACCGAAGATAAGACACTGGCATTCAGCAGTGTTAGCCTAGGTGGTTCTTACAACTTCTAATGTAGCTAGCCTACATAGAACACCCTAACCTAAATAATTCACTTTGCTGTTCCACCTTGTCATGAAGGTCACTCAGTAAAGTGAATTTTTTTGTTGCCGGCAAACCAAAGCAAGCTCCCCGTTCACAACGAAACCAACGGTGGTAAGGGGTTTAAGTCAACCAAAGGCGCGTTTTGCCAGTGACTTTCGCTGGCAAACAGCCACATTGGCGCAACCGAGTTTTGTTTAAGTGAAGTGACGTCCACTAACACTAGCAAGGCGTAAAAACGATGAACATAATCGACGGTCTCTTTAGGTAATCGTAAATCGGAAAACTGCCGACTGCCCGCCTTTTTGACAGCCCGTTGCACTCGCCCTTCTCCGGCGTTATATGCCGCAAGCGTGAGGTTAATATCTCCATCAAACTTGCGATACAAAAAATCGAGATACTGCATCGCCGCATGAGTGCTAGGTTCAATCTCAAACCTTTGATCTTGCCTGTCATTAACCGTCAAACCAAACCTTTCAGCAGTGGCAGGCATCAGCTGCCATAAACCTGCCGCTTTAGCGGGAGATACCGCGTTGGCGTTGTACGAAGACTCAAGCATAGGTACCAACACTAAGCTGTCGGGGAGTGACCGCTCAGCAAGCTGTCTAAAGATCTCGTTAACCAGTGGATCGAACTCTTCTAGCTTTTTCAATATTTGGCTTTGATATGGCTTAAGCGTATTGATGTGGGGCTGGATTGCGTTATGGGGCGGACGATTTTGCGCATAACTGGAAGTAATTTGAAGACACACAAGAAACACCACCAGCCTAAATAACCAGTGTACGAGAAGTTGAGCGCTCAAACTTTTAGCCAAAACATCACTCCATCATCGTATTGTTTTTTATGCGTGTTAATTGTTCTTTATCCGTGTTAACAGCGACTTTAAACCTTAGAAGCGCCCCCTATACTCTGTTCATTCAAAGGCTCACCAAAAAAAGGTTAATACCACGATGGTACAACCTAGAAATACCGCGAAACAGATGGGAATAACTAAGTGCTTATCTTTCTCGAGAGAGATAAAACCTTGCGGCTGTTGCACAATAAACATCACCAACAAAATATTGTAGATAGCAATCAACAAACCTACGACAAAAACATCGAAATACAGCAAACTTGTCGCTAAATAGACATAATATCCAATTAAGATGTAATCAATCAGTACTAGCCAAGCTAGGCACTTTCGAGTGTTAAACATGACGTTGAGTGATTCAGTCATAGCGGCTTAGCACTTCAAAAGAGGTGACTGGTTGGTTCAACTCCGCTTGTCTAACGGCCCTTCTCTTACTGTCGGGCAAAACCTTATCTAACTCATGCTGAGCAAGTGGCGAAGAGCCATTACCTTTAGCGCTGCCAATCGCAAAAGACTTGTAGACCTTGTTTAATTGCGCCAACGTATTCGCCGTTAAAATATAGAGCTCGATGCGACGATTAATGCCAGACTTGGTGTTCTCATAATCGACTGGAGCGGTATCACTCATTCCTGTCACTTGGAAAATATGCCGCTCTTGGAGGCCTCCTTTATTCAAATAATAACGTGCACTGTTCGCTCTATTGCTTGATAGCTCCCAGTTCGTCATGCGACTTCCCTTATAACGACTGGCGTCCGTATGACCAGTAATGATCATCTTATTTTCAATATTCTCGAGTAAGCCTGCGAGGTTGAGTAACAGATCCTGATAAAAAGGCGTCACTTTCGCGCCACCTCGGAAAAACATCGGTCCTTTGTCTGAATCCGCAATCACCAATTTAGCGCCCTGTGGCGTAACAAACACACTGACACTGCCAAGTGCATCAATACCGGAAAGCTCTTGGGTTATGCGTTGTGCCAGCAGTTCAAGCTCCTGCTGACTGTTGAATTCCCCTTGCAATACTGAGGTGTCGTTAATTCGATGAAGATCGGCATCATAGTGGGAGGTCGCGACATGAGGCAGTGGTAGCGGGTTAATTGAATTACCACCACTCTCACTGGTGCCTAAATGCATGATTGGGTCGTTGCCGTAAGCAAAGTAATTGAGGAGTTTTTTCTGGTCGTCAACATCCACCACCTGCAAAATCCATAATACCAAGAAGAGACACATCAGCGAAATCATCAGGTCCGCCATTGCGACCTTCCAACCACCATGCTGCAGTTCATTGCGCTTACGGCGACCTTTTTTCTGAATAATGATTTGAGGTTGCTGCATCATCGTCTCCTTAACTTGATGACGGCTGCTGTCTTAATACTTCAACCGCTTTCTCAAGTTCAACAAATGATGGCTTGTAGCGCGTCTCGATATTTTTTCGACCCGCGTTGGCACACATGTGAGCCGACTGACCTTGCGCATAAGCGGACAATATCGATTTAACACACAACAAAGGCGCTAGCTGATTCTCAGACACATCTTTAATGCTGCTCGACATCGGGCCTAACACACAGTAACAACCAAAAACGCCAGTGAAAGTACCCACCAATGCGCCAGCAATGTTCTTACCAATTTCGCTTATCTCACCATCTAATCCCTGCATCGTGAGGATTATCCCCATCACCGCCGCTAATATCCCTAGCCCTGGCATCGCCTCTGCAGTGGCATGCAGCTTCTCTGACGGCTTAGTGTATTCGTCTTCTAGATGTTCGATTTCTTCTTCAAGAAACGCCTCGAGTAAATGTTGAGACTGCTTACCTGTAATCACCTGACGGAACGAGTCGATAATAAATTGTGTGGTCAACGCATCTTTGGCAATTCGGGGGTACTTCGCGAAGATCTTGCTTGATTCTGGGTTCTCCACATGAATGTCTAACGCTTTGATGTTCTTCACTCTCGCGGTATTGATAAGCTCAAACATCAATGACAGTAACTGCTGATAATAGTCCTTGTTATAAGGAGTCGAGCGAAACGCAATGCCAATCTGTTGTACCATCAATTTAAGCGTTGAAGAGGTCGTAGACATCAGCAAGCTGGCGAAGGCCGCACCAAAAATAATGATGATCTCTGATAGCTTAAAGATGAACTCAAACTTACCACCAAGGAAAATGAAGCCGCCAAAAATCACGCTCAATACAACGACAATGCCGATTAACTTTTGCATACATCACTCTCCTTAATTCTGCTTTTGAGAATGTCCAAGCCTCGATGCTTGAGTCGGTGTACCTTAATTTCATTGATATCAAGGACCAACGCTGTCTCTTTGGTACTCAAGCTCTTCACATAAACTAGATACAAAATCCGCTGCTCCATTGCAGGCAGCGAGTTCAACACCTCTTTCACCTCATTAAACAGCACTTCTTTATCGGTTTCGGGTACAGCGGTGACCACCGACTCCAGCTCGATATCATCAAACACATCCACGAGAGTCATAGCTTGCTGATAATCATCCGCTTCAACCCCTAAATGTCGACAGACTTCATTACTGGTTGGCTCCCTCCCGAGCTGCTGGAGTAACTGTCGCTCCGCATGTTTGATGCGATTAACCAGTTGGCGTTTATCACGCTCCATGTAGTCACGTCGACGCAACTCATCGATCAATTCACCACGAATGCGCACCGCAACGGCACGGCGAAAGTCATCATTTGCCACATGATCAAACTTTCTCAATTCAATCACTAAGGTCATCATGGCGGTCTGTTTAAGATCTTCAAACGTGCCCTCATCCACCGCATAGCGATATTGATACAGCAAACCATTAATCAACTTAATGTTTTGCTGTAATACCAGCTTCTCAAGCTCTTGTAGCGTTGCTTGGTCATCGGTTTGAGTGTGTTGATATTTAGGCTGCATTAACATGGTGACGACCTATTGAAATACCGCTTTGGTCACAAGCACATCACCCACTTGCAAGCTTGGTAGCTCGTCCAAATCGTCTTTTAAATCGTCTTGAATGACATAGATAAACTGCTTGTTATAGAAGTAAGACGCCTCCTTCACACTGAATTTTTTAATGATGCGATTTTTGATTCTGCTCAGTTGGTCATGCACGTACCCACTGTTTCTCTCTGGCGTAAACATAGAGACATCCAACAACAACAGACTTTGTCGGTTACCTAAATTAATCGGCACAAGCACATTTTCTAACTGAACCTCAATCTGTTGCGTTGGAGCCGGCTCTGGCTCACTCGGGGTTAACCATGAACTCAAGACCGCCATATTCAGCTGATTGGTTTGATAAAACCAAAAACCGGTCACACATAGAGCAAGGGTTAAAGCAAAGGTGATAAAGACTTTAATCATGTTCAAACCCTCGCTATGTATGCTTGGTATTCCAGAACATACTCTGGTTGCTCTTGCGCGTGCTCATCACTGGAGGACAGACGTTGTTGCTCTAAGAGGTGATTTTGTTGCCTCGACTCAGGTTGGCGATGAGTCGGTTGGTCGAGAACGATATTTACTTCCGACAACTCCGAATTTTGCGCGGTCAATTCGTGTCTCAAACGCTCCGATGTCGCTAAAATGGCTTCTCTGGTTAGCGCTGATGACGCGCTCATTTGGATGTTAACTTTGTCACCGTCCATGCGAATATACATCTCGACCTTACCTAACTCAGGTGGATCAAAACGAATTCGAGCCGCCTGATTTAACGTATCGAACTGAAGCTGGATTTTGTCTCTCAAAACTTGATGTATCTGCCTTTGGCTTTCTAAACTAAGCTCTTTGGTTGCTTCAACCACCGGGGCCATCGCCCTAACATGGCTGCTATCACTGGTCGCATTAACGGCTTCAACTAGGGGCATCCCCGTTAACAATGGTGTGTTAGAAACGGCTCCTAATTTAAGGCTTGCAGGAGTGGCGTTGAACATTGAACTGGCCATCTGATGAGTAGACGAAGCAAGCTCAGAGGGGGTATATCTATTGGGTGTGTGACCAAAAAATGAAGGCATACTCGCTGGCCAATCAGTCCCCGAATATTCCTCCCCGTTAGAAGACAATAAAGAACTGCTCGTTGAACCAAATTCAAAACCTGCTCCCCGTCTTTGATTCATCAACTCCAACTGTTGGGTAACAAAACGAGCAATCGCACTTAACTGCGGTGGTTGAATCTGTGATTGCAACACTAGCTCTTGTGGCGCGTCGATCGACTGCACCGCCGCTCTATCACTCAGGTTCAACCCTTGCGCTTGTAATTCCAATTGAGCTAAAGGTAAGTAAGAGTGAGTAGCATCAAGCTCAGGGTTCAATAATTCAGAATTAGATAGTTGTGAGTAAGAGAGTTCCGAATGAGAAAAACCAGCCATGCCTTCAGGAGAATTGGAGGTGGTGAGATAAGCAAGCTCTGGAGAGCTTGCAGCCATAGACGAACTCACCTGGTCGAGTACCGAAAATAGCGACTGAAAAGACTGTGCAAGAGGCGTCATACGTATCTCGCCCAGTTCAGAAGCTAAAGGGGCAGAAGCTAAGTGGTCAAAAGCTTGAGGCGCCGATAACGTACTCGCGGTGTTACTTTTCACCGAAGAACTTGGCGTCGACAGTAAGTCCAAACTGCCTAGATAAGACGACGTTTGTGCTTGCAATTCCATAATTACTCTCCCGCTCTGACCTGTGTCTGAGCATAGGCTTTGTCACGTTCGCGTAGATTAATATTGTTACTAAGCTGCTGTTTTAATATGGCTTGTTCATGATTCACCAAGATTCGGCATTGCTCATGAACCACCTTAAGTCGCCTAACGAGAACAACATAGTCAGGGTGCGACTGTTCAACGGCTACAAGCACCTTTTTCACTAGCAGATTAAGCTTCGCGATCTCTGCAAATTTTTTACGATTTGCTGCATCCTCTAACTTACTGACAAGGCGTTCTAGCTGTTTAGGACTGGGCTTCATCAAGCCACTCCATGGCACCTTCCCAGCCCTCTTTCAGATCGGTCACGACGCCAATCAACTTAATAATCAACTCAGTATTCATCTCTTTTGACGCCTCAAATACAGTCGCTATCGCGTGCTCATACAAGGCGTGTATGTTTTGGATAAGCTCTTCCCCGGTCGATAAATCCAGAGACGCATCAAGCCCGACTAAAATATCAATCGACTTTTGTGTTGCTTTGGATTTGAGCTCCAAGTCTTTGGTTTCAATTGAAAATTTGACACTTTCCAACTCTTGAATCAGTCGCTCATGTAACATACAAATCAATTCAAAGCTCGACGACACTGAAGCATTCGCCGTCACTTGAACATTGGCATAATTGGCTTGCTGCTGTTTCCCTAAAAGCATGTGTAGCTCCTTAAATCGTGAAAAGTCCAGATACCGAATCCAATTGACTACTGAGTGAGTTCAGTTGAGTAAACTGAGACAAGTAGCGGTTGTAGTAAGTCTCATAGCGAGTGTCGAGCGCCGCTAAGGCGTCATTAATGCGGCTCTTTTCATTGTCGAGCGTATCTATTCGTCGATTAAGGGAGCCGTTAGAGAAGTCGATATAGGTTTCAAGTTTGCTTTCAAACGCTTCAAAAACTCCACCGCTTCCGGTAAATAGCGTTTCAAAATCGACCGTCGCTGCCGCACTTTCAAACTTGCTGGAGTCCAGGCTGAGCTTGCCATCACGGTCGATTTCGATCCCTAGCTCAAACAAGCGAGTACCGTTGTAATCATCGCGTATAACGCTAGCCAGTTGGTTTTCAATACTGCGCACTGCGCTATCTGAAGCCAACACTCCCCTTGCCTCATCCTCATTACCAGAGGCAGTCAAGTTAGTGATCTCGGTAACGGCGCTGTTATAGGCGTCGACAAATTCTTGTAAGGAAGCTACCGTGGCAGAGAGATCATCGCCTATTTCAATCTTTGTCGCTGAATCTCCGACGTTGTTCGCCTTAGTCAGCGTAAGGTCGACCCCATCAATGAGCGATTCAAAGGTATTACTTGAGTTAGTAAGTTGAGTGCCAAACTCACCACCGAGTGTGATCACCGCATCTTGGGCGGTTTGCATGGGGGCAGCGCTTGCTGTCGCGACGACTGTCTCCCAACCACTTGCTGTATCTGCAGACAAAGTAAAAGCAGCGTCAGCACCTTCATTTTCAGAACCAAACAGCACTTTCATCGCCCCTTGCGACTTAACGAGAGTAGCTTGAATCGAACCGTCAAATTGACCATTAAAGTAACTGACAAACTCGCTGTACGTGACATCACCGCTTACGTCAGTGTCTGCATCCATAATATTGATGTCTGTAGTAACGCCGTCTTGAGTGACAGAAAATACGCCCCCCGACGCCATCACATCATTTGAATCGACCGAGTTGGCATCAAAAACCACTTGATGATTAGAAGCCATCTGTTGCACAAAAACATCTAAGTTAATGTCATTCACACCAGAATCGACGGAGAGAGAAAAGTAGTCATCACTCGATGTCGAGGTTGACGTTTGAGTGAGACTTGAGCCCGATTTCGTGAATTCATAGATCTTATTTTCTAGTGATTGAAGGGCCGTTTTAACTTTACCAATAGCGGATGTTTTAGAAGCGATCATCGACAGCTTTTGGTTGTAACGAAACTCAAATGGCTGCACATCTAAACTGGCAAAATTGCTGGCTAACTGAACCGCGTCAACGTTCATAACCCTTCCCCTTAATTCTATAGGAGGTACAGCTCTACCCTCCTAGTGTTCGGCTATGTATGTAGCCGTTACTGCGAAAACAATTACTGCTCAAACTAGCCCAGTAGGCTCATCGCCAACTGCGGCACCATCTTCGATGCACTCAGCATAGAGGCACCTGATTGCATAAGCATTTGAGACTTACTCATCATGCCGGACTCATAAGCAAAATCGGTATCCATAATACGACCTCTCGATGTATCGAGGTTCTCTGTGATATTGCCAAGATTGGTAATAGTGTGATCTAAGCGATTGATATTTGCGCCAAATTTGGCTCTAGCCTCACCAATATTACTGATTAACGTGCTCATATCATCAATTGTTGAGTTAGCTGCACTTTGTGTAGAGATAGACAAAGTACCTGCGGTTCCGGCCATAAGATCTGCATACTCTGTACCAGCACCCAACGCTAACCCTGAAGCTGCCGTGTCGTATATACCCCCAGCACCAGCATTCGCCGCAATACGAGAACTGACACTTATTGCGATATCGTCAAGCACGATTGCTAAATCAGCTTGTGACGTCCCTTCGTCCAATTCAGCTTTAGCCTTCAAATCGGCAAAATCATCATAGCTGCCTGTAATACCACCAGCATCCACACCATCACATAATACTGTCGTGGTGGCTCCGGTAGCGAAGTTATCCGCTTCAGCCTGAAAGTCGGCACTCGCTGCAGCTCTCTGCTCAGCAAACACCGCATTAAAGCCTGTAGTAAAGCTTGAAACGCCACTCAACTCTTGGTTTAAATCTACATCTAATGTATTCGTAGCTTTATCACCAATTTGAAAAGTTACACCACCTGCGACTCCGAAAGAGTCGACTCCGGTCAAAAGCGATTTACCACCAAAACTGGTATTGTTAAAAATATTAGATAACTCACTTGCAAGCTGCCCAAACTCAGCATCCAGCGCCTGGCGGTCGTCATCAGTATATGTACCATTAGCCGCTTGCGTTGCTAAGTCACTCATTCGATAAGCAATATTGGTCATTTCATCCATTGCACCTTCTGCCGTTTGCATCATAGAGATTGCATCTTGTGAATTACGCATTGCGACATTCAAGCCTCGGCTTTGAAGATTTAATCTGTTAGCAATTTGCAAACCCGCCGCATCATCCGCAGCTGAGTTAATTCGAAAGCCGGTGGACAGTTTTTCCATTGATTTAGTTAACGCATTGTTGGTCGACTGCAATGTATTTTGAGTCACTAAGCTTGCGTAATTTGTATGTACTGATATAGCCATCTGATGTTCCCCATCTGTGTTTGCTGTTCACTAACTGTTAACGACAGAGGAAAATTTTCATTTCATATTTTTCGAAAAAAGATCACTAAATTTAAAAATAGCAAGACTCAAAAATGAGAAGTGCGTAAAAATATCCTAGTATATTAATCAACAATATTCATAATAATGGTTGTTATGAGACACGTATTTAATGCAGTGGCTGCAAGGCTAACAATTCCAATTGTGTTGCTCATGATCTTGGCGATGGTGATTTTGCCGCTGCCACCGATTCTATTGGATGCGTTTTTTACCTTTAACATCATGCTTGCCATTGTTGTCTTACTGGTCAGCAGCACCGTTTCGCGAGTGCTTGATTTCTCAATATTTCCATCACTATTACTTGTCGCAACCTTGCTTCGATTAACTCTTAACGTCGCCTCTACCCGTATTGTTCTGCTCGAAGGTCACAATGGCGGAGACGCCGCAGGTAAGGTCATTCAATCTTTCGGTGAAGTGGTTATCGGCGGGAGCTACGTTGTCGGTATCGTGGTGTTCGTGATCTTGATGATCATTAACTTTGTGGTCATCACCAAAGGTGGCGAACGGATCTCCGAAGTATCTGCACGCTTTACTCTGGACGCCCTACCAGGGAAACAGATGGCCATTGATGCTGACTTGAATGCCGGGGCTATCGATCAGAAAGAAGCGAAAACTCGACGTTTAGAAGTAGGAGAAGAAGCGGAGTTCTATGGCGCAATGGACGGTGCCAGTAAGTTTGTTCGTGGTGATGCGATTGCCGGGCTATTGATTCTATTCATCAACTTAATCGGTGGGGTGCTGATAGGCATTTTTGAGCACAACCTCAGCGCAGAAGCGGCTTTTCAAACCTATGCCCTACTAACGATTGGTGATGGTCTGGTTGCTCAAATTCCATCGCTGTTACTGGCCACCTCTGCCGCTATCATAGTGACGCGAATCAGTGACAACGATAACGACATGGCGCAAACGGTCAAAAGGCAGTTACTTGCGTCACCGAACAACTTATACATGGCAGCAGGGGTTATGTTTGTTATCGGTAGCGTGCCAAACATGCCACACTTAGCCTTTTATACCTTTGCCGTCTTACTAGCGTTTGTCGGCTGGAGACAATCGAAATTTCAACATGTGACACCCGAGACCAGCCCCGATTTAGATACGCTTCCTCAGCCCCATCAAGAAAACACCATCGACTGGAGCATTATTCCCAACGTCGATGTGATCGCTTTGTCATTAGGCTTCAAATTGGTTCCTTTGGCGAGCTCACAAAAAGGCGGCAATTTGATTAAAAGTATCCGTGGTAGCCGAAAAACACTCAGTGAACAAATAGGCTTTGTGATGCCAGAGGTGGTGATTACCGACAACCTTTCACTCAAGCCTTCTGAGTACGCGATTAGCATTGATGGTGATGAGATTGAGCGTGGCGAGGTGTATGCCGATAAAGCGATGGCAGTCGGCAACCACATTGACCATCCAGATCTCGATGGCATTGTTGGCATCGACCCAGCCTATCAACTTCCAGCCCTATGGATTAAAAAAAGCGACAAAACCAAGGCGATCAACCACGGTTTTCAGGTCATTGAGGTACATGATGTTATCGCGACTCACGTCAGTAAAGTATGCAGCGAACACCTAGATAACATCTTCAATTATGATGATGTGAAAGCCCTCAACCAACGACTTGCTATGCAGCATCCTGAGCTTGCAGAGAACCTAGCCAGCGTCATTAGCCCGAACCTACAAATGCAGGTCATCCGTCAGTTATTGGCTCAACAAGTGCCTATCATTAACGTAAGGACCATCGCTAATACCATTATTGAAAGCGTCGACACCATAAAAGACCCAATCTTGCTGTCCTCTAATATCCGGGTCGCGTTAAAACGAACCATCGTCAATTTGATCTCACCAAACAGCAAGACCATCCATGCTTTCATTATTGGAGCAACCTTAGAAGGTGAATTGAAAGGCGCGATCTCTTTGAGTCAGCAAAGCGATCCCAATATTCCTCTCGACTCGATTCCTGTTGAACCGACCATCTTGCAAAAATTCCAAAACCGCATGCCGACCATAGTACAAACCATGCAGAGCCAAAATCTACCTCCAGTCATAGTTGTGCCGCCCACGACACGCCCAATGATCGCCAAGTTAGCTAAAGCCTTTGCCAAAGAGCTGATTGTGCTGAGTTACAACGAGATCCCAAATGAGTATGGGTTGAACGTATTGGGGGATGTGGAATAAGTCATAAGAGGCAAGAAAGAAGCCCATCCAAGCTCAAGAAAGCCTATTGATGAACTTCTTTATCCATTAACCTTCCCGCTAAGCCAAAGAATGGTAAAACACGCTGACGAAAAATGAGGTCACCATTCAACAGGCGGGAATCTATTCATCCTATTGTGGTAAGACAAGCTGACCTGAGACGATTGGGAAAGTGTTTGTGGTTGGCTTTTTAGCTAAACGTACGGTCGTTGAGGCACCTCCGATTTCGTAAGTCACATCGTATCCATCAACTTGTGTCGATGTGGTGTATTCGGTGCTGCAGCGTTGCTCAGTGGTCGTTATTGTATCGTTTTTCTGTGCGTTATCTTGAATCTTACGCCCTGTCATTGCACCTGCTACCGTGCCAACGGCCGTCGCGATGGTTTTTCCTGAGCCACCTCCGACTTGGTTGCCTAAAGCAGCCCCAGCAGCAGCGCCGCCAATCGTGCCTATAATCTTGGCTTCGTCTTTCACCTCAGCTTGTCGAGTAACCAGCACATTGTGACAAACCTGATGAGGCGTCTTGACCGATTTAGTGACGGCCTCAACTAACGTAATATTGGCAAGTGTTGGGGCAGAAGCTTCCTCTTTACACGCTGAGAGTGTCACTACGGTTGTTGCTGCCATTACCACTGCTTTGATTTTCATTGTCTTTCCTTAATTATGTTTTTGTATCGGAGGGCATAATAAGGATTAAAATTAGTGATATTTCAGCGGTGAATGAATTCTATGTCATTGTCTGGTGAAGAGTCAGGGCCAGATAATCACACTGTAAAATTATTATCATGGCGTGGTGATTTACTATACAAACGTAGATTACGGGAGGATTTAGAATACTCGAACTCTATTTTTTTCAATGACTACGCCGCGTAGTAGCTTTCCAGATTGTTGGTTCTTAACTGAGACCGTATCGCCTATTAGCCCACTTTCCAACGCCATTCCTAGCGTTTCTAAACGGATACTTTTCGATTGAAAAACCACATCCACAGCGTGTCCCTTTTCAACGTCATAATCCAAATACATGGAAGAAGTAGTCAACAAATCTCCCTTGTTCAATGAGCGTTTGATTTTGCTGCCAGCGATTTCACTAGCCTTGAAGAACACTTTTTGATCTTTGTAGAGTTTGATCGGTTCAATCGCAATATCATCATGCGTCAGTCTTTGGCCTTTCTTAAGCGCCTTATTGGCTGTCGCAGTCCAGACGGTTATTGTCGACGTTGAGGTTGCTGAAAGAGTCCACCTCTCAGACTCACAGCGCACGTTCCACTTTTGTTTGCCAAGCTTGATTTTACTTCTATGAGTGACTTCAACCGACTCGCTACACTGTGGTAACTGATGAATGGCTCGAGAAAAGCGGAGCTGAATATCCAATTGGTACTGTTGGGGGTAACGGTAACGAATGGTTTGTTCAATGAGCGATTGGATTTGAGTAGAAAGTTGTTGTTCAAGAGTAATGTTGCCGACTTCTGCGCTCACCTTGGTCACACAACCAAGGGCGAACAGCCATGTGCTAGCTAGTTTTAATAACTTAGCCATACACCGCCTCAACCTAAACATTGACCCTTAATTGATGCTTACCAAGCGCCTCTTCCATTGCTTGATGCTGCATCACCATGACACTGCCTTGGCGCGCCAACTTAGTTTTGCACTGCTTGATAGTCAGCTCGATTTCCGTATCCAAAGTTTGAACACGTTGTAGTGCTTTTCCTTTGAGCCGAGCCTGCATGCTTTTTGCGTACTGTCTGTCTTCACACCCCAGTCGCTTGGCCAGAGCAAATCGCTTATCGTCAGCGTCTGCTAGCCGTTGAGTCAGTGATGTGATCGCTTGATTGAGCGATTCCAGCTTCTGATACTCACGGTTCAATATCGCCACACGAATGTCATCTAGACGTGCCGACAGCTCGCCTGACAAAGCCAACACATGTTGACCATAAGTAATGTAACCAATCAGGTCGCTTCTACGTTCCATGATCCAGTCTCGTAATGACTTTCGCTAGTTCATCCATATCAAACACTAACTCTCCCGCGGAAATCTGCGCTTTAATCTGCTCGACTTTAGCCGTATCGATATCTTCAACACCGTCAAAAAGGCTCTTGGTGTTATCGAGTAACTCCACTTCATGTTGAGAGAGGTTAATCGGCTTCACCTTCGCTTTTTGATCCGGCTCTGTCTTTTTGTTTTGAACCACATCTACCTGAGTATGAGGCACAACGTGTTTCACATTGTCGACCTTAATTTGACTCATCTCTGCCTACCCATTTTGCTGCACTACTAATTAACTATAACGGCAGTATTTCGTCTCTGTTTCACCTTTTTCTCAATAGTTTGATTACATTGTCTCTGGTTGGCCCGCTAAAGCCGCGATGAATTGACTTAAGCGACAGCTCCGGATTGCTCACTAACTGATGTTTAAAGCTGCCTAATTTGTGCAACTCGGGATGTGAACAAAACGCGATAAGCTGGTCAGCTTTTTGCCTTTTCATTTTCAACATCTTCGATAATGCCAAATACAGTTTATTGACCCGTTCAAGCAAGGCATCGATTTGTTGATTCGACCCCGGCTCATTGACCAACAAACGACTGATGTCATCCAACACCGGATAGCGAGCTTGAGCCTGTACCGCAATCGGTGGCCCTTCAGCATAGCGACCACCTTGGCCCGAAACGAAGACCTGCCCATCCCACAAACGCCATTGTTGGTCTCGAATGCCGATCACAAACTCTTGTTGTTCATTAACTCTGAGCTGCAAATGCGCATAAGCAAACATCATCTTGAATTGTTCTAGCAATACCTCTCTGTCTTCAGAGCGTTCAAACGCCAACGGTATCAAGCGGTTGTTGATGTACAGAGAGACAACTTCATCACGAAACCGCTCTCGCTGTAAGTCGAGCCCTGGAACCGTGAACTCGATAAAAGGGTTATCGCCTTGAATCGGTGCAAAACTTGAATCCACCACATAGTCACCAAACAACCGTTTCTGACTCCAAAACACCAGTTTTTTCTTAATCACATCAATATGGTTGGCTTGTTCAGGGTTGTATTGGTTCAGCTCGGCTAACTGGCGCAGCTTAATCAACTCACTCGCCACAGTTCGTAACACTTCCCCGGCCATCATGAGCCTGCTGTACATTTTGTGAGAGTCGGCGACCTCAGCAATCAACTTAGGCCTTTCTTGCAAGTTCATTTGCACCATTTGCTGTCTAATGAGTGCATTATTCGGCTTGTTGCTAGTCAGCTTTTCCGGCTTCTTAATCTTTCCTGTCGTTGTCGGATTCACTTGATTCTTGCGCTGCGTAATACCCGTGAGTTTCATACTGCCTCTCCAATTAGGTCAACCTTGGCTCATTAGCAAAGTTCAGCTTGATGATCTCTTCCGATTGCATTTGTTTGACGATTTCAATGATATCTTTACGTGCTTGCTCAACCTGACTGACTGGCACCGCACCAATGCGCACCAGATTCTCCTTAAGCTCTGTCGATACCCGCTGTGGCATAGAATTAATGATGTAAAGACGACAATCTTTGTTGGTACCTTTCAGAGCATAAGCCCATTGCTCTAAGCTAACTCTTTCGTTAATCAGGTTGATGGTCTCTAGGTCTTGATTGAATAGGGTAAAGAAATCAAACATCGCCTCTTCCACCAGCTCTGCGGCTTCAGCGTCTTGATCATGAAGGAATTGGAATAAATTGCTTTTATCACCGGAGTAACGATTGATGAGGTTCGCGACCACTTTCGAACCTTGCAAGCTGGCAGACCCGCCACTGTGATAATTGATTTTGCAGCGATCGATAAGGTCTTTTAGCGTCTCCATCAGACCCGACGTGAGTACCTGCGTCTTAGATATTTGCAATATTAACGCGTGGCACTCTTCTTCCTCATATTCATCCATGACACGGCCGCTGTATTCCAAAGGGAGGTGGGCAATCAGCAGCGCTTGCAGGTTGATGTGCTCTTTTTTAAGGTCATTAACCAAGAGTTCAGGGGGAATCCACGCCAGCTTTTCAGCATGTGAGCGGATCTCGTCACCATAAATCTCCGATACTAGATCTCTTGCCAAATTACCGTTTAACGTCTTTTCCAACACATTGGTGATGTATTGTCGTGTCCCGCCGAGAATCCCGGAGTGCTTACGAAAATCATCAAAAAAGCCCGACAAAGAGACCAAGGCATCCTTGGCTTTAATGTCCTTCATCTTACTCATGGCATGCGTGATCTGTTTTATTTCTTCATGGGTGAAGCCTTTGAGTACCTCAGAACCGATGTCTTCTCCCATCGTTAGCACCAACATCGCGACGCCATCCACTGATTGATAGGTTTGTTTGCCATCCATGCACCTTCTCCTACTAACTTTTATTTGGTTCGTTATGCTTGTATCCAAGTACGTAAAATCTCAGCCACCCTATTCGGATCCTCTTTTGCGATTAGCTTAAGGTGTTTAATTTGAACTTCGAGTGGGCTATCTGCAGATGGCAGGTTGTCATCGAGCGCTTTAATACCGGTTGCATCAATACCTAAGGAATCCAGTTTGGATTGCAATGCAGCATCAGCGGCACGCTCCTCTTTGGTTATCACGTCATCGTATTCCATGCTTTCCGCTTCCAGCTCTTCTTGCTCCGCTGACTTAGTGAGGTATTGAGCGAGAGGTCGCAGCACCACCATGATCATCAAGCCACTGAGCATCACACCTAGCAGATATTTAAGAGGCTGCATGATATGCGTGTTCTCAAACCAAGCTATCGGAGCTTGCTCTGGAATACTCGCAATCACAAAAGGGAAGTGAGTGATGTGAATGCTGTCGCCGCGCTCAGTATTAAAACCGATGGCCGAACGAACCACATTCTCAACATTAGTAAGCTCTTCAGTAGTCCAAGTTTGATTGGGGTTCGCTAAATCGTTGACCACAATAGAAACCGAAAGGTTCTGCAAGACACCTTGCTGGTGCTGAGTATGGCGAACCTTGCCACTCACCGCATAATCACGTGATGTTTCACTTCGATTAACCTTAGCGTTGGGCTCTGGTTGAGGCTCTCCATCGGTCACTGGTGGTGTGTTGCTCAATGCCCCCGGAATACCGAGCGCCATCGAAGACTCGTTCATGTCACTCAGCAAGGTCTCTTTTCGGACCACGGGATCAGCGTAGATCTCTTCTGTTTCTTCCACCTTAGAGAAATCAATATCACTGGCAATTTGCACTCGAAAATTAGCCGCACCGAGGATCGGAGTCAGCATATCGGTCGCTTGAGCAACCAAGGTTTTTTCAAGGTTACGTTTGTAATCAGATTGCTTACCAGTCGTGACGGTAATGTCCCCAACCGTCGCGTCATTCGATAACAAACGACCGTGTTGATCGACTACTCGCACATGTTCCGATTTAAGCCCTATCACCGCACCAGACACCAAGTTAATGATTGACTCAACCTGCGTCGGCTTGAGGTCCATCCCATTGATAATATGAACAATCACAGAGGCTCTCGGCTGCTCAGCATCATCGCGCATAAACAGGCTTTCTTTGGGTATGGCTAAATGAACACGAGCTAAGCTCACGGCGCTCATGGTGGTAATGCTGCGCGCTAGCTCGCCCTCTAAAGCATGGCGATAACGAGCGTTTTCCATAAACTGACTTTCACCAAGGCTCTTTGAGCTATCCAGTGAATCAAAACCACTCGGCAATTGTTCTTTTAAGCCTTTCGACGCCAATATCATCCGGATCTTGGCGACATCGCCTTCGGGAACCAGTATTTGTCCATCGTCCTGACTCAGTTGGTAACGTATTGATTCCTCGTCCAACATATGCAGCACTTGGCTAGAGTCGAAGTTCGCCGATTTACTATAGAGAGGTCTAAACCTTTCCGATGACGTCCACAACATAATCACGATGATCGCCGCTGTGATCGTCGCAAAAATAGTGATGATAATGACGTTGCGCTGTGAACTCTGCCAAAACATGGTGAGCCACCCAGAGGCTTCCGTGAGCTTCTCTTTAGCTGCTCCCATATTGTTGGTCAACGCGGGTTGAGTATCTGCTTCTCCTGCCATCGCTAATCCCTAGCCTAAATTGGCATTTTTATGATGTCTTGGAAGTTAGACACCATCTTGTTGCGCACTTGCATTAATGCATTGAATGAGAGCTGGGCTTTCTGAGATGCGACCGTTGCTCCCAATAAATCATCACTTTTTCCTAACTCAACAGCGGTGATTTTTTCAGATGCATGAGACTGGTATCTATCCACAGTATCGAGCACACTTTTCAAGGTATTGCTGAACGCCAGTGAATTGTCCGATACCGGATTTACCGCGAGATTGTCATGCGTGATACCTCTCACCATGTTTCCAGTGACGGCTTGGTTAGAGAATGGATTACTGGCAACCTCTTGCTGCTGCTCTATCTTCCCTAACATGGCTTGTTGCATTTGGACTGCAGTCATCTTTTCCATTATTTACCCTCGCGGTTGCATCACTTGCGTACTAACCGAATTTCTACGCGACGATTCTTATCCCGGCCTTGCTGAGTCGTGTTGTCGTACTTGGGATAACGATCACCATGGCCACGTATCTCAATCATTTTCTTTGACACGCCATTGCCCATAAACCACTGCGCAACGTCCGATCCTCTCTGCTTCGAAAGTTGTAGATTAGCGACGGAGTCACCGGAGTTATCGGTGTACCCATCAATCAGAATTTTAATGATTCTCGAGTCTCGTTTAACCAAGGTACTGATGTCGTTAATGGTGCGTTTCTGCCCTTCGGTGAGGGCCACCGCACCCTGTTGAAAGCGCAGTTCGACTCGACGTGCATGTTGGAAATTAACCGGCGGCAAGCCATAACGACATTCATTGAATTGTTCTAAAGCTGGCTTAAAGTTGGTGGTTGGGAAATAGACATCAAAGTCCATCGCATTGACGTTAAACCAAGCGCCACTCGCCATATCATCCAACATCAAGGTGGCGCCATCATCAGTCACCAGCGCCGCCCCTTGCTTGTTGACTCTTTCAATGGTGGTTGTGGTGTAAGACTGGGACGTTCCCCATACCGGTTCAGTGGTATTGAATGACGTTGAGGTCGGAAGCGAGCGCACACCTCGCTTTTCCACTCTGACTTTCATCGGGCTTGCTGCCAACAAAATGAATTGCACTGAAAAGCCAGTGTGGGGGTCGAAAGAGTTCAGTTCACACATATCAACAGACTCAGAAAACCGCCACTCGACGCTATCGAAGGGAACAATGTAGCGCTGCGCCAAAACCGGAGACGACATTACTCCCCAGCTTATTAGACATGCGCTCAGCACCTTGCCAAGTCGACGTCGAAAAGCAGAAGAAATGTTCGAACTAACACTTGCCCAAAAGTACTTATTCATAACAGGTCAAATAGTGAAATTCCGGCAACACGCGCAAAGGTTTTTTGCGTCGCCTCTAGCGCGATCATGCCTTGGTTAAGTTCAACGGATGCCTCGGCATAATCCAGCTCCTCTAGCTCAGAGCGAACCGTTTCAGCAAAGAACACCATATCGATACTGGTCTCTTTCAACCTTTCTAATGCGTTGTATTGACTCCCAATATCGGTTAATGAAACCAACAAGTTTTGATGAAGCGTTTGGTTGGTATTGAGCGCGTTATCCAAAGCTGTTGTAAATCCCCCGGTTGCTAACTCCAACTCTGCTATCGCATTGTCTAAGTCAGTAAAAATTGCACTACTACCTATGGTGTCGGTGATGGTTAAATTACTCGGCACGTACTGATTATCACCCACCTTGGTTTCGCGATAATCTGAGTTGGGGTTTAAGGTATAAGGCGGTGCCGTATCGATTGCTGGATTGCTGATATCCGTTCCTGAAAATAGATAACTGCCATCATTGGCTTGGTTCAATGTGTTCAGCATTTCCGTTTTAAGTGACTTAAGTTCGAGCACGATTCCCGCCCGACTTTCCGAATCAAGAGTGCCGTTTTTCCCTTGTAGAAGCAGTTCGTTCACTTGTTGAGAGAGCGACTCCAACGTGTTGACGTTGGTTTCGTAGCGCGTCAGTTGTGACTGCACATTTTCGATATTTCGCTGGTACTGCTGATTATCAGAGACTGTCTTTTTTAATCCCTCAAGGCGCACAGCGGCAATTGGGTCGTCGGATAAATGATTGATCCTCAGCCCAGTCGACATTTGCTCAAAAACTTTGTTCAAGCGGATGTTGTTGTCCATTAGTGAACGTTGCATCACCGCGTTAAATTGTGAGTCCGTTACACGCATCACTTTTCTCCTAGAATGCTCTTAGCAAGGTCTGGAACATCTGATTGGCCGTGCTAATGATTTTCATATTGGCCTCATAAGCGTTGAGATAGAGCAGCATGTTGGCCGCCTCTTCATCGGAATTAACCGCGCTGACACTGTCTCTTGCCACTTGCGCGTCTTCCATGCTCACTTGAGCTGCCGTTGCTTCGCTCTGTGCCTGGCGAGTGAAAATACCGATATCACCGAGTAGCCCTGAGTAAGCGCTGTAGGGTGTTTCTCCCACCACAGAACCATTGGTTAATGGTGTTTGTGACAGCATCGATAGGTCTTTCAACACATCGCCATTTCCGGCAAGCGTTGCACTCGATGAAAAGGCTAAGTCTTGTGCCGTGAGGCTAGGATCAATCGCCAAAGACAGGGCTTCACTGCCTGGGGTGTAAGTAAACAAGTTCTGACCCGCCACACTATTGAGGTCAAACCCAGAATTTAATGCCGAGTTCACACCGTCGGCCAAGCCTTTGGCAAGATCCGCTAGCAGTGTTTTGATGGGTTCATATTGATTCGTTTTTAGTGCTTCGAGCGCTCCTAACTCTCCACCTAATGAAGCATCAACAGGCGTTGTCATTGACTGAAAAGTGATGTTCAAATCCGTGCTGTAAGGGTCACCACTGGATAGGTCTCGCGCAAGCGATGCGGCATAACCGCCAATCACAAGAGGCTGACCGTTTAGTGTAGAAAGTTCGACGCCGCCATTGGTGTAGATCACCTGAACATCGAGAGACTTAGAGAGTTCATTGAGGTGTTTATCCATCGCATCTTGTAAACCACCAACGCTCTTGCCAAGCAGCGCATCTTCTTGCAGTTTTTGATTTAGCGAAGCGATGCTTTCTAATTGGCTATTCACATGGGTCACCAAGGCTCCATAACGCTCACTTTGCGCGGCCTCCTGCTGGCTCAACTGCGCAGACACAGAGTTGAACTGTTGCGCCAAAGCGTCAGCATTGGTCAGTACTTGCTGGCGAAAAGCGACACTTTCTGGTGTAACACTGGCCTCATCAATCGCAGCAAAAAATCCGTTCATCCCTTGTGTGAGGCTCAGTCCATCCGCCCCCAATAAATTTTCCAAATTGGAGAGACCATTGAAGTAGCTTTGGCTGTATTGAGCAGATTCCGTCGCTTCTCTTAGTCGATTGATAGACGACTGATCAGCAATCCGCAGGATATCGCTAACCTCAACACCAGATCCTAGATTAATGCCATTTACGGCATTGCCCGATAAACTGGCTTCCATGGTCACTATTTGACGGCTATACCCGGGAGTATTCACATTAGCGGTATTTTGCGCCGTCGTATTGAGCGCTACCCGGTTGGCGAGCGCGCCACTTAACCCGATGTTGGTCATACCCATTACTGATTCTCCTTATCAAAAGGTCGGCCCATAACTTGTGATGACAACTGTTTAAAAATCATCTCGGCTAATCCAAACGACGATTGACGGCTGATTCGCTGTGCAAGCTGAGCATCTAGCATGCCCTGAAACATATCGTCTGATTTCATCGATAACGGATTGTCTTTATCACTCAGTGCTTGGCTGGCAGAACGCATTCGGGTCAGCATCTGTTGTAAAAACAACGCCTCGAACTGCTGTGAAGCGGCCAATAAACCTGAGGCAGAATTGTCATGCTTTAATTTGGCAAGCGCGTTGCTGTCCAAGTAAAAGTTGGTCATTGCCTGGCTCGAACCTACGCTGGCTTTCATCATCGGCATCATTTCTGGCGCCCTGTTCATCATGAGTCTTTCAAATGACTGTGGATGTTCAACAGGCTTCGCCGACGCAGCCATTTTAGGATTATCTAGTATTGGCGCCGCATGGTTACTCGATACCGGCTCAAGCGACGAAGGGTTCACAACCGTTAGATTTGCCATTAGATCACCACCAAATCACCGTTAATGGCACCCACCTCATCGAGTGCCTGCAAGATTTGCATAAGCGCTTCCGGTGTCGCACCAATATTGTTAATCGCATCCACGATCTCTTGTAGGTTTGTCCCTTTCGGCCAAACCATAGTGGTCCCATCTTCCTCATCAACACTCACTTGTGAGTTCTGAATAATCGCGGTTTCCCCTGCGGTATTGAAAGCACCACCAGGCTGAGAAACAGATTGAGATTCCTGTATTGTCACTGTGATCCCTCCTTGGCTAACCGCCGCTTCAGACACCGTCACGTTCTGGCTGATCACCACGGTTCCAGTGCGAGAGTTAAACACCACCTTCGGTAATCGACGCCCCTCTTCCACCTCAAGTTCTTGAATCATGGCAACAAACATCACTCGGTCTTCGCTATCTATCGGAGCTGAGACTTGAACCTGGCCTTTATTAAGCGCTTTCGCTACCTGACCGCCAAACATCTTGTTGATGGCCTTGGAAACATTGAGCGCAGTTTCGTAATTCGGTTGCTTGAGTTGCAGGCGTATCGTTGGCTCTAAATCAGCACCAGTCGAGACCTCTCGCTCTAAGGTCGCACCATTAGGGAT
>NZ_MCYD01000581.1:1176-4975 GCF_002876325.1 Vibrio sp. 10N.261.52.A1 | reverse complement strand
GGATTCGCCCGACAGTAGGTGTGTTCCTGGTAATGCTGGTTCCGTTTTCACCAGTTGCATTGAAGCCACCAACCACCAGACTACCTTGCGCTATGGCGTACACTTCACCATCAATGCCTCGTAGCGGAGTGAGCAATAAGGTGCCACCGCGCAAGCTTTTTGCGTCCCCCAATGAAGACACCGTGACCGTCAAGGTTTGACCTGCACCTTGGTGAGGTTCCACCATGGCAGTGACACTCACAGCGGCCACGTTTTTCAGCTTAGGATTGGTCGCATCATCCAGTTGCACGCCAAATTGCTTGATCATGTTGACCACCGACTGTTGCGTGAACTTCACTTGCGATTTATCGCCAGACCCGTCCAAGCCCACAACTAATCCATAGCCAATAAGTTGGTTTTGTCTGTCGCCATACACCTCTGCGACTTCAGCAATCGGACGCGCCGCATCTGCTGAAGAAGTAAACCCGAGCAAGCACCAGGGCAACGCCAATAAGGTTAAGTAGAAGCGAATTAGGGCGCTCATTAGAATGGCATCCATGGCGAATTGAAGAACTGGGTCAACCAACCTGCAGTGTTGGTATCAGCAAACGAGCCGCGGCCAGCATAAGTGATTCTTGCATCGGCGATTCGCTGGGAAGAGAGTGTGTTGTCAGCCTGAATATCATCGACCCGCACATTGCCCGTCAGGCGAATGTATTCATCTCCTTGGTTAAGCTTGAGCCACTTCTCTCCTCTCACCCTAAGCACGCCATTCGGCAAGACGTTGTAAACGGTGACAGTAATAGAACCCGATAAGCTGTTACCTTGTTTCGAAGCAGCTGCGCCATCAAAATCTCGCGTAGCATCAACAGAAGCGCTCACGTCTTCAAATGTCTTGTTGCCCAATGTAGGCGCGGTTATGTTGGCGCTGGAATCTTTGCCATATTGGGTTGAAGCACTCTTATCGGACTCTGTTTTTTCATCCAACAACACCGTTAAAATATCGCCCACACGGTACGCTCTTCGATCTTGGAATAAGGTCATCGAAGTGGTACCGGTATAGAGGCTGCCTTTGCTGACTCTAGTCACTTGATAGTCCAACTCGGGCGGCGCGTACGCTTCATCATTTGGCGATGGTGGAATAAAATCGTCTTGGCGACCAGCACAACCCGCCACCATCACCACCAGCAAGGTAACTACGGCGAGATAATAAATCGCACCGATTGCATACGGCTTACCCAACCTTGGCTTAATTGGCTTTTCCATGTCAGATCTCCCTAGCAACCATCGTTATTCGCTCGTTAAAGCAAGAGCTATGATTGCTGCGCGATGTACTGCAGCATCTCATCGGCTGCGCTGACCATCTTGGCGCTCATCTCATAAGCGCGTTGGGTGGCGATCATATCAACCATTTCTTCCACCACCTGTACGTTCGATCCTTCGAGTGCCCCTTGTTTTAACTGGCCTGAACCTTCTGTTCCTGCGACGAGCTCGACCGCTTCACCCGAGCCTTCCGTTTCAATAAATAAGTTTCCCCCTTGAGCAGAAAGCCCTGCAGGGTTCATGAATTTCACTATGGTGATTTGCCCTAGATCTTCAGGATTCACTTGGCCCGGTATCGTGGCGCTAACCACACCATCAGCAGTAATACTGACCAGAGTCGCTTCTGGAGGAATGACGACTTCAGGGATCAGAGGATAACCTTGCGTATTGACTAGCTGGCCATCAGAGTTGGTTTGAAACTGGCCATTTCGGGTATAGAGCAGCTCTCCATCTGAGTTCTCAATTTGAAAGAAACCATCACCTAGAATAGCCAGATCAAATTGTTGGTTGGTATTCTGGATATTCCCTTGAGTAAACACTTTCTCGGTGCCGACTACTCGAACACCATTACCGAGCTGAATCCCCGTTGGATGTTCATTAAGCTCTGTGGTTTCGGTACCTGCTTGCTTATCGACACTGTAAAAAAGATCTTCAAACACCACTCGGTCTCGCTTAAAACCCACCGTATTGATGTTGGCAAGGTTGTTCGAAATCGCCGTCATTTTTGCATCCTGTGCGGCCATCCCTGTTTTGGATATCCATAAGGCACTGTGCATAATTCCCTTCCTTAAGCTTTGAGAAGCTTATTGCCTATCTGAGCGATTTCATCCGCTGATGCCATCACTTCAATTTGCATTTCGTATTGTCGAGTCAGCGACATAATGCTGACCAGCTCTTCTAAACTGGAGACGTTACTCGCCTCTAAATAACCAGAACGAACCTGAACGCTAAAGTCTTCAGCCAGAACCTGACCGCCTTTGGGAACAAAGTGTCCACTCGCATGCATGGTCATCTGTTCGTTCTCGGGTTTAACCAACTTAAGTGCACCCACCTCTAGCGACGCCTCACCTCCAATCGGGGTGATCGACACCAATCCATTCGAACTCACCGATACAAACTCAAAGTCTGGCAACGCCATTGGGCCATCAGTCGACATCACTCGACGCTCGCCAAGGTAGAGTTGGCCATTGCCATCCAGTCGAAAATTGCCTGCCCGCGTATAGAGCTCGGCAGGTTCATCTTCTAGCCCTTCGAGAGTAATAAACCCGTCACCATTAATGGCGACATCCAGTGGTCGCTCGGTACGTATATCTTCACCCTGAGCAAAGTTATTGATCGAAGAGTTGGTTCTAGAGGTGACGGAAGTCAGAAAGCCCGATCCTTCAAGGCGCATCGGTGTTGAGTGCTCCATCAAGGCTTTAAAACCAACGGTGTCCGCATGGGACAAATTATTCGCGCGCACGTGCTGAGCGAGCATGGTTCGCTCAGCACCTTTCGCTGCACTAAATAGAATCGGATTCATAGTGCTACACCACGTTGAACAAGGCTTGCGTCAGTTGATCCGATGTCGATATCGACTTGGTATTGGCTTGATAGTTACGCTGAGCCGTCATCAAGGCCACCAGTTCAGACGTCAGATCAACGTTGGAGCCTTCGAGCGCACCGGAAGTCAAATCCCCGAACACACCACTGCCCGCAGTACCCAGAACGGGCGTGCCAGAACTAAAGCTTTGTAACCAAGCGGTATCACTGGTTTTGATCATGTTTTGAGGGGAAGCAAAGTCGGCAAGAACCACCTGACCTTGCAATTGAGACTGACCATTGGTGTAGGTCGCAAAGATACGGCCATCGTTTTCCATTCGGACACTGGCATAATCACCGGAGGTGTAACCATTTGGGCTATTTTTGGAGACAACGAAGTCACTACCAAATTGGGTAACTGCAGATAGGTCGATATTCACCGTGACACTGTTTGCCCCATTGGCAGGGTCAAAACTGACTGAGTAGTTCCCCCCCGATGAGATGGTGCCATCGGCATTAAAGGTAAAGTTCGCGGTATCCGTCGCAGTTGGTGAAGCGGCAGCTACCAAGGCATCAGCCCCATCAATCGCTTTACCATCAACCAAGATGTGAACATCCCAGTCATTAGACGCGCCTTTGACAAAGTACTGGCTCACCGTATGAGGGTTACCCAAAGAGTCATAAACTGGCGTGGTATAAGAGTGGTTGTAGGTGGATGAATCGCTGTAGTCGAATGCGCTGGCAGGAACCTGCTCTCTGGCGTCGAGGTTAGCAACAAACTCAATGGCATCTGTTTCCCTAGCCTGCAATGATGCAGTACTTATCTGCACCGTGCCTACCGAACCGAGCAATAAATTGTTATTACCATCCACCGAGTAACCTTGCAGGGCGGCACCACTGTTCGCAGTTATCACCCCATCAGCGTTCATGTTGAAAATACCAGAACGGGTATAGAGAGTTTGCCCTTTACTGTCTT
>NZ_MCYD01000581.1:0-429 GCF_002876325.1 Vibrio sp. 10N.261.52.A1 | reverse complement strand
TTTGCCCTTTACTGTCTTCAAGCACGAAGAAGCCATTGCCACTTAATGCCATATCCAGTGAGCGCCCGGTTCCTGTTACTGTTCCGCTTTTCTCAAAGTTTTGCGAAACCCCGACCACTTCAACACCACCCGCCTCACTGCCGCTGTAAACGGAAGCAAACTCGGTTCTCGACTCTTTAAACCCCGTCGTAGAAACATTAGCTATGTTATTTGAAATGGTGTTCAGCTCTGAGTTCGAGGCATTCAGCCCGCTCAGTGCAATACTAAAACTCATAATGTCTTCCTCTTCACGCTAAAGAGGCTATCTCCGTCGACTTAAACACCACGGAGAACGACAGCCGTCATCTTACTTAAAACAAAACTAAAAAATACAAACCAAAAACCGGCAAAGCCGAAAATGTAGCGAAAATTATCTAACTAATTAAAAGC
>NZ_MCYD01000580.1:0-12184 GCF_002876325.1 Vibrio sp. 10N.261.52.A1 | reverse complement strand
GCCCTAGAGAAAGAAGATGCCCTATTCTCAAACAGCGCTGAAGTAATCGAAGAGCTGACACAATCAATCGAAGAGAACCAACAGGCACTTGCTGCGTATTACACGCGCTGGGAGAAAGAGATTGAATTAGTTGACCAAATCAAGACTGTTCAACAAGAGATCACTGAAGAGCAGGAACAAGATTCAGTCGATGCTACTAAACAGAAACAACTTGATACTCTGAGAACCGAATTAGCAGACCTACAAGGTGAAGAGCCTCTGGTTTATGCGATGGTTGACGACAACACCATCGCACAAGTGATTGCCAATTGGACAGGTATCCCTGTTGGCAACATGATGAGTGATGAAATCGCCAAGCTACTTACCTTAGAGGACGAGCTCAATACCCGAGTCATTGGTCAAGATGTTGCTAAGAATGAGCTTGCTAAAGCGATTCGTATATCCCGCGCGGGTTTAACCGACAACCGTAAACCTATTGGCGTGTTTTTAATGTGTGGTCCTAGTGGTGTGGGTAAAACCGAAACCGCCATGGCGCTCGCGGAGCAACTGTACGGAGGTAGCAACGACCTTACTGTAATCAACATGACCGAGTTTAAAGAAGAGCATAAGATCTCTATGCTACTCGGCTCACCAGCGGGTTACGTAGGCTTTGGTGAAGGCGGTGTGTTAACAGAAGCGATTCGACGCAACCCTTACTCAGTGCTGCTGTTAGATGAAATGGAGAAAGCGCACCCTGGCGTGCATGACCTGTTTTACCAAATCTTCGATAAAGGTCATATCAAAGACAGCGAAGGCCGAACGGTTGATTTCAAAAATACCATTATCATCATGACCTCGAACGCCGCTGATCAAGCTATCTGTGATGTCTGTGCCAAGACTACAGATCGCATAGACAACGACGAGCTACTGGAGGCGATTCGTCCCGACTTGCAACAGTACTTTAAGCCCGCTTTCTTAGGGCGCACTACCATTGTCCCGTACTACCCGCTTAATGATGAAGAACTAGCGAAGATCACTGAGATATCACTTAATCGCATCAAGAGGAAACTGGCAGAGCAATATCAAGCGTCGTTCACATGGGATGCTGACTTCATTCAGTTTGTGGTGGATCGCAATACAGATCCAACAACGGGTGGTCGCGCTGTCGAGCAAATCATTAACCGCTCTCTAATGCCGAGGTTGGCTGAAGAGTGTATTGGGCGTCTAAGCCGCAGCGAACCAATTACTCATGTGTCGGTCAGTGCGACAAACAATAGCGCCGATTTCGATTTAACGATTAAATAGGCCTTAGCTAATGAGCAGTAAGACTAGCCAAACCTTGACCAAACCTTCATTACTTAACCTGTCGCTACGGGTTAAGTTGATGTTTGCCATCATGGCGGTCTTGCTGTTCTCTATCGCGTTAAACGCCACACTGAACTATTTCAACTTTGAGAAAAGACTGACTGAAACGTCTGATTCTATCTATGAGATAGTCTTAGAGGAGACTCATAACGATATTAACCAAGCGATCAGCTTAGGCTTACCTCTGTCTGCCATCTCCAATATTCAGAATATGCTAGACCGACGCCTCCAAATTGTTGATGGTATTACTGCTTTGGTGGTTGTCTCTACCTCTGGAGAACAACTGTTTGGTACCAGAGAAGGAGCTCAGCAAAGTGATCGTCAGCTATCACTTGATATCACCAACTCTTTTGGCTTAGTCGAAGGTCAAGTGAAGCTTTACTACTCCACCACTCTATTAGAACAGCAAAAGACCTTCTTACTTAAACTTCAGTTTCTCTATTCTGCAATTTGGATTCTGCTTTCGTGTTTGGTTGCCTTTGCCGCATTGAAATACTTATTAGAAGGTATTGTTGGTAGAGTAAAAAGTGCAACAGCTATCTTTGAGTCTGCGCCCGGTTCAGTTGAGTTGTTGCCAACGATCACACAAGCTCACAAAGCGCTTCAATCTCCGAACTCGTTATCTAAGTATGAGAAGTTTAAAAACAAACACTTTCCCGTGTTTATTATCTCCCTCGCAATCTTCCTTACCATCATCGCCAACTTAGGGGTTTCATACCAATCTCTAGACAAGTTTTCTCAGATATACGAAATCAAGCTTGAACAGAAATCGAACCTAATTGGCGATTCATTAAATCAAATGATAAAGGGACTACTTGATAAGGGAGTGCCTGACGACAGACTGTATGGTTTAGAAGAAGAGTTCGCGTTCTTCGTCGATCATCACAGCGAGATTCTTTCTATTAACTTTCAAGGGCAATCTGGAACAACGTATCGCTATCCTGAGGTTTATGTAGAGCACCCTTCTATTCGCGAGTCTACGTTCACGCTCAATAACAGCCACACGATTCAGTTGAATGTCACGACCGACAACAATTTGATCATCAACCTGCTCAAAGAGAGCGTCATGGATATGATCACCGTGTTGGTTGCCTCTTGCCTTGTGGTGGCCGAAATCATTCTGTTCATGTGTAACTTCATGATCATCTCACCTTGGAATCAGGTAAAGCGTGTCTTTATGCTGGTCAACAGAGACATAGTGAATCACCTTGCTAAGATCTCGACTCGAGATGAGATTGGTAAACTACTCAATCTCACCAACCAAGCGATCACCAAACTGAATCCCAACCAACCATCTCAAGATATTGATAAACAAGATTTTCGATTCATTCGCTTGCCGCTATTTTTATTAGTGTTCTCTGAAGCCTCTTCGCTGGCATTTTTTCCAACGTTTGTCTCTTCATTAGAAAATACCACTGGCTGGATACCTGAAAATCTAGTGACCAGTTTACCTATTTCTCTATTCATGCTGTGCTGGGCAATCTCACTGCCATTCGCAGGCTATTGGTCAGACAAAGTAGGCAGAAGGCACTCGTTAATCACGGGTGGACTCATTACGTGTATCGGCCTAATGGCTACTGCTTTCATTCAATCACTTGAATTGTTGTTGATCGCTCGTGCCTTTACCGCGGTTGGTTACGGCGTCGTGTTTATTTCAGCTCAGGGTTATGTCTCTGATACCACCAATGACTCGAACCGGACAAAAGGTATGGCGACCTTCCTGTCGTCGTTCTTCTCCGGCTCGCTATGCGGCGCTGCGATTGGTGGGATCCTTGCGGAAAAACTCGGCTATTCAGAAACCTTTATGCTAGCTGGATTGTTAGCCACGCTCAGCGTGCTGTTAGTTTATGTATTCTTTGAAAAGTCCAATAGCAGTAATTCAAGTAAACCCGTTAAGTTGCAAGACTTCAAACTGCTGTTGAGTAACAAGTACTTCGCATTAATTACTGTCTTCAGCGCTATCCCTGCAAAGATTGTTCTAACAGGCTTCCTTTATTACATCTGCCCTGTTTACCTGCAGTTTCTTGGGGAAAGTAGCTCTGTATCCGGTCGCGTAATAATGGCTTATGGCCTCGCGATCATTCTAATTTCACCGTTGAGTGCAATTTTGGTCGACAAGCTCAAAAACAAAATGGCGTTTATCTTCATTGGTGGGCTACTGTCTGCGCTCGCCCTACTCAACTTCTATTTCTTCCAAGGTACACTGGGGCTACTTCTGATCGTTATTGTCATTGGTATTGCACACGGGATCTGTGTTTCTCCTCAAATACCTTTAGTCATCGACCTACTTTCGGGACAAGGCATCGAGAAAGGTAAAATCATCGGTATCTTTAGGCTTACAGAGCGTATCGGGAATATCGCAGGACCAATGTTAGCCGGCGTAAGCTTAAGTATTTTCGGTTACGACCAAACCATTATTATATTTGGCGCTTCCCTGCTAGTAAGCTCATTAAGCTTGATTCTATTCTTCTCAATCTTTTTAAAGGCTGACAAACATAAGCTAGGAGTTCAATCATGAAAATGATCGTGTTCATTCTAAGCTTTATTTTGATGACTCCTGCAGCGTTCGCTAATAGCGCTGAAAAACACGTCATTCTTTTGTTATGGCGGGGAGTGACTGATGCTGAGCAAGGCTTCATGGACTATTTATCTCAGCATGTGGATGTGCGATTCACGATATTAGATGCCAACAGAGATAAGGCAGCACTCAAGCAACACATCAAAGGTTTAGAATATAAAAACGCAGATCTTATCTATTCATTTGGTACCACTATCACACTGAATTTATTGGGTACTTACTCAAAACCTAGTGATTTTAGAACAAACAATACGACACCAGTCGTGTTTAGTATTGTCACCGACCCCGTCGGTTCTAATTTAATTTCTGATTTATCTTCGAAAGATAGAAATTTTACGGGTGTCTCACATATTGTCCCTCATGAAATACAGTTCAAAGCCATTGATAAACTGAATAACATTTCTAGCCTTGGGGTTATCTATAACGCTGATGAAAATAATTCGGTTATCACCGCAAATAAAATGATGGAGTTATCGGAAATTTATAATAAGCGTGTTATGTTGTACCCATTAAACATTGATAAAAGTAAGTCAAACAGCGACTTAATTAACCTCACGATAAATAATATGAAACGTGATGGTGTCGATATGGCTTACTTACCCCCTGATTCATACATCATCACCCAAGGAGGGGAAGTCGTATCAGGGTTACATTCGAAGGGTATCCCAACATTCTCAGCTACTGAGAGCCCGATAAGAAAGCATAAAGCCTTGTTTGGTATCGTGAGTCGTTACTACAACGTTGGTCAATTTGCGGGATACAAAGCGAAGAACATTTTGAAAGGAACTCAAAAAGCTTCAGACATACCAATAGAGTCACTCAGCCAATATTCTTATATTGTAAATATCGAAGCCGCACAGAAGCTCGACTATTACCCGCCAGTGTCTATATTGAAAATCTCTGAAGTGATAGGAAACTCTAATGATGTTAACTAGAGCCTCTACCATCAGATTATCGTTAGCCACTCTTATCCTCTCGACATCTTGGTCGATGAGCGCTTTCGCTCAACTTAAAATTGGGCCATCAAGGCTTTTGCTAACCACTCAAGATTGGCCGCCCTACCAAAGTTATGAAAACGCTACGATGCAAGGCATTGCTTTAGACAAAGTGAAATGTGCCTTGGGCAAGATGGGACAACCCTACCAGCTCACCATGACCACTTGGTCTGATGCACAGCTGCGTGTTCATAGTGGCAGCCAGCATGGATTTTTCGTTGCGACACAAACATCAGAACGTGATGAGTATGCGACGCTTTCCGCTCCAATCGCTAAACAAACTTTGAATTGGTATTTTGGTCCAGGAGTGGAACCGAAGGTTGATGAATTGTCAAAGTTAAACCTCAACTTTTCTGCCAAATTTGGCTCAAACAAATGGTTTTGGCTAAAACGTAACGGATTTAACGTCGTTAAGCAGCCACGAGATGCTAAAGTATTACTAAGACTTTTAAAACAAAGGGAAATTGATGTTGTTTTAGAAGATGAGTTGGTATTCAAACGGGAGTTGGAACATGCCTCATTACCACTCGATTACTTCAATTCGACGAACTTAGATACCAAGGATATGGGGGTCTACTTTTCGAATCGATTTCTTAAAACCTACTCAGGTTTCCTAGACAGTTTTAACACAGCCATATCCAAGTGCAAGGAGTAGCCATTGTCCATCAGTGTCCACATGATTTCTGTACCTGCTGAAGAGGTTGTTTCCTCTAGAGTGTCGTATCTGCCAGAAAGTGGCGGAAGCTTAGGTCGTTCTCCGTCATGTGATATTGCGCTTCCAGACCAAACAAAATGGATTTCTCGTACTCACTGTCAACTGTACCCAACGGATCGCGGTTACGTGATTAAAGACATCAGTAACAACGGCGTTTCGTTAAACGACAAATCACTGGCAAAAGAGAAAGAGTACGTTATTACTGATGGCGACATCATCAAACTAGGTGGTTACACACTGCTGGTTAGCCTATTAAGTACCCCCAAGGTTGAGTCAACGAACAACAAACAGGATGACACTTTCATAGAACCTTTCAATTTAAAACTGGATGACAGCGACACTGACTTTCTCGATGAGGCACCAGAAGTTACATCCACAAAAAAAACATCAAACTTCTCTTCAAAAAATGTGTTGAGTGATGACCCGTTCTCTTCTGACCCATTTGAGGATCTGGACGATGAACAAGTTGTTCCCAACATTGAAGTGGATGAAATCGCTCATGGAGACACCAGCGCCCTATCCTCTGCAGAATTAGAGTATTTGCCCGTCAATATCGAGAACAACACTCGAATTGAAGAATCAATCGACAAGCTCATTACCCTAACCGAGAAAAATCAGCAGTATTTACAAAATCCGCAACTACAGCAAAAAGCCTTGTTTGATGCGTTAGAACAAACGGTTGATCAGTTCTTAAATGAATTTGCACCAAAGCAGCTTGAGAGCCAATTTAGCGAATACGTAAGTAGCGGTATTTTTAGCAATAAAGATAAAAAGTATTGGAAGATCTATCGCAAACACTTCCAACACCGTCAAGACAACGGAGATTTCAGACGTCAGTTCAAAGCACTGTTTATGGAGAACATGCAAAAGCAAAGTGAGGAGAGAGAATGAAAAGACTCATACTCTTATCCCTTTGTTTACTCGTCGCAGCATGCTCGTCATCGGACCCTGTTCCGGTTGTGACTCAATACTCGCTGACGGTAAAAGCAGACGCGACAATCAATCAATACAACGACGATCAAGCTAACCCAGTTGTGGTTAGGCTTTACCAACTAACGGATCAACAACTGTTCAAGCAACTGCCATTTATTGATTTATACAATAATGACTTGCAGTTACTCGCGGCAAACTTGGTTTCAAAACAGGTGTTACCGATCGTATTGCCAAACTCTGAACAAGCGGTGACGTTAGATATCAATAAAAACACGCAATACATTGCAGCACTGGTCGAATTTGCAGATTACCAAGATGGCACAACCAAAGCCGTCCTCATGATGCCCTCCGATCCAGAGCAAACTTTAGAGTTAACGATTACAGGGAAGAAAGCAGAGCTAGCCGTGATACAGCCAGACTCTAGCTGGTGGCAAATCTTTTAGTAAAACAGCCAACCAATAAAAATTATAGAAAAGGATTTTACGTGGACGCTTTCAAAAAAGTAGTGTGGCAAGAAGGGATGTTTATTGCGCCTCAGCACTTTCAGCAGCAAGACCGCTATGTGCAAAACTACATTCGTCAGAATATTGAAACACTGGCTGGGTTTGCCCCTTTCTTTGGCATCACCGAGTTAGTACTTAACCATGATCTATTAAAGATCGGTAAACTCTCAATCCCGAGTTGTTCCGGCGTGTTCCCTGATGGAACTCAGTTTAATCTCAAGCAAGAAATCGTTGTCGATATCCCACAAGGCACTATCGAAACCGTGGTCTATCTTGCACTGCCAATTTCTTTGCAAGGTAACAATGATTACAGCGAAAATGGTCAAGAGCAAAGCCGTTACATCACTCGTTCAATCAATGTTTTCGATACCTCAACCTCGGAAAACGCGAGCGTTGAAGTTGATGTCGCACAACTCAACATCGGCCTCAAGTTCGCAGGAGAAGACACCTCAGGTTTTACCCTAATTCCGGTCGCTAAGATCCTAGAAATCAGCGATTCCGACGAAGTGATGTTGGATCGTGCCTTTATTCCAGCTTGTTTGCACCATGGCGCGTCGACGCTGCTTAGCGAACGAGTCAAAGAGATTCATGCACTGGTAAGTAACCGTGCTCAAAACCTTTTGAAACGTATCGAAGCTGGCCAAGGGCAGAAAAGCCCACAGTCCATGATGCAAGACTTCCTTTGGTTGCAAACCCTCAACACGTGGTTACCGTGGTTCGAATTAACCATTAGCAACACCAAATACCCGACTCACGAGCTGTATTCAAAGCTAAAGCAGTTTGAAGCTCAAGTGATGGCACTAACACCAGCGATCCCCGCTCAATGTCAGCCCCTAAAATACGATAAGCTGTACGACAACTTTAACCCACTGTTTTCAAGCTTAAGAAACCTGCTGACTCTCGTTCAACAAGATTCTGTCATCGAGTTCAAATGGGACATATCTCTATTTGAAAAACGTCGCTTACTTCGCACCCTTATCAAAGATCCAAGCAGCGTATACAACCGTCGCTTCGTTCTGAGTGTTAAGTCCGATATCAGCAGTACAGAGTTAAATGAGCTTTTCCCTATTTCCGCTAAGCTCAGCAGCAACAACAAGATTGTGGAACTGGTTCGAAGCTCCCTTTCTGGCATCTCATTAACCCCACTGCCTATTGCGCCAAGCGAGCTTAAGCCGATGCAAGGCGTCGCTTATTTTGAGGTCGATACCAAAGACAGAAACTGGCTCGATATGCTCGACACTCGCGATGCCATTGCGCTGCATGTTGATGCTCGGATACCAACTCTCGAAGTTGTTCTTTACGCGTTGAGATAATGGCTATGGATTATTTAGACGAAGAAACACTGGTCATCGATAAAGCGTCAAAAGGCTCTGCCAATACAGAGTCTGACCAGGCTTTCTCTAAATTAGTCGCGGTGCACTCCACTAGCGCTCAAGAAGAGTTTCTGCGTCACTTTGATAAAGCAGAGAATCAACTGATCAATATCAGCAGTGATTTACTGACCAAAACACTCAAGATCTCAACCTTATCTGAACCTGATGATTTAACCGTTTTCCGTGAGCAATTTATTCAGGGCATTAACGACATCAAAGCTCAGGCGACCGAGTTAACCTACCCAGTTGCTGTTATCGATAAACTCTGCTTCTTGTATGCCGTGGTGATTGATGAGTTCATCATTTATACCGAATGGGGAGAGAAGCGAGGCTGGGAAAATAAAACCCTACTGAGTGAACTGTTTGGTATGCGTAACGGTGGTGAGCTGTTCTTCTCTGTTGCCGAAAAAGCTGCAAGACAACCTCACAAATTAATTGATCTTCTTGAGATCGTTTATCTCTTTATCAATATCGGGTTCAAAGGACAATATCGGGAAGGTGGTGCTGAGCAACTAAAGGCATTTGTCCATCAATTAGAACAGACCATTAGCCAGTATCGCACTGTGAGCGGCGTTCACTGCCGAACTAAAGTTAAGCTCCCAGAAGTAAGAAAGCCGACTCGACGTAAGCGATACTTCATTACCAGTTTGTTTTTCTTTTGTCTGATAGCAACCAGTATCGGACTCACTGAGTTTTGGTACACCAAGACTCATACCCAGCGAGCTCGTGATTTCACCTTTTTGCCTAACTTTAGCGAGCGCTACGTATTGTCTGGTGAAGTCAAAGACATCGTATTTATTAGCCAAGACAACGATCTTGAATCACCACCTCGTCATGCAAGTAAAGCCCAAGCAGTTGAGACATCACAGGTTACCAACTTAGCACCAAGCACGGCGAATTGGTTGGTTCAATTAGCGACGTTCTCTAGTAAGAAAAATGCCCAAGCTTTTATCAACAATCTGTCGCCATCAGCTTATGAACCAATCATCTCACCGTACAAGAAATACTACCGAGTGATATTGAGAGCGAACACCTCAGAAGAAGCGAGAAAAACCAAAGCATGGTATGTCGAAAACGACCAAATAAATGCCATTATCGTTCGCACTTCTGCGCATGACTTAAACAAGGAAGAGTCTAACTGATTATGCCGGATGCAAAACCAAACAAGTCAGGTAACGTAAAGAAAACGGTAGGTATCTCTGCTCTAGCCTCTGTCGCGTTTTTTACTGTCGCTTCTAGTGTCATTCTGTTAACACCCCTCAATGCTTATCTGGTTTGGGCGCTTGCCACGGCTGCCATTTTATCAACCTTGGTTGGTGTCATTTGCTACTGGGTAGTAATTAAGCGCAGCGCAAAATCACAAGAAGAGTCATTCGACAAAGAGCTGATTCAGAAACGACAAAAGCAGCTGGCTAACCATTTCAAGCGTATGATCAGCGAACAAAAACGCAAGACACGTTTAACCAGCCGCTATGACCAGCCTATCTATTTGCTGTTAAGCCAAAATCCGAACAAAGACAAAAGCATCATCACGCAAATGGGTTATGAGGCGCATAAACTTGACGACTTTGGCAATGACATCGAATTCCCTATCCTATTTTGGGTTAGCGAGCATTCGATTTTAGTCTCAATCAGTATGGGTGAAGACCAACACCCTGAATATTTGAAAACTCTGTGCCAATCTCTCACCGCGTGGCGACCAAGACAAGCGGCTAACGGTTTGCTGCTCACGACTGACGTGTCATCGCTATTAGAGAACAACGAGCAAATTACCCAACAGGCTGATGAACTCAAGTCGACCATTAAGACATTTAACCAAGCGTTTGGTGTTAACCTACCGATTTATAACGTTATCTCAAACATGGGAAGTATCAGTGATTTCTGTCAGTTCTTCTCTGCTTTTGATGAGTCAAAGAGAGACGAAGTGTTTGGCGCGACAGCCCCGTATTCCAAACACGGCGGTATCGATGCCGATTGGTTTAATGATGAATATGACCACTTAATCAGTGAACTGATTGCCAATATGAGCAATGCACTTGCTGGGCAGTTGAATCAAGATTACCGAAACTCCATCGCGAGCGCCCCATTCCAGTTTGGTTTATTGAAACAAAACCTGTGGTTGTTTTTAAATCGCCTATATCGCGGAGAACAACTCAGCGATGCACTTCAGTTTAGAGGCTTTTACTTCACTCACGATGGTCAAAGCTCCGCACAATCAGACTTACTGGCAAGCACTGTCTCCTATTCTGTCGGTCACGAGCACTATCAACAGAACGAGCAAATCCCGGTAAACCAAACCTTGTTTGCCCAATACTTGATGACGCATGTGATCTTGGCGGAGCACGAACTGGTCGGTGTGAACAAACGTAAAGAGAATACCCTGCTTGTTAACCAAGTGCTGTTTACGCTCTCTTGGATAGGTTTACTCGCCGCTGTATTACTGGTGATTAAGTTTGATTTTGATTTCCAGAACCAGCGTGAAACCCGAGCCGATGTGATGCTTGAGCGTTATAAAGAAGCGATCTCTGCATCGCCTTATGACATCGAGAACATGGCCGATAACATCCCGAACCTGTTCTCACTGCAAAGAATCTACAACCTCTATAATCAACCAGAACCTTGGTATACCTTACCATTTATGCCTAACCCAAGTATTAAGGCAGAGGTAGAAGAGGCGTACTTCGCCGAGTTACAGCAAGTTCTAATCCCTTCAATGGAAAACACGCTGGAGAAAGATCTCTTCGTCTATGTGAACTTAGAAGATCAGTCACAAACCCTCTCTTTGCTGAATAACTATCGCTTACTCTTCAGCAAAGACAGAACCAACGTACAAGAGCTTAAAAACTACTACGTTCGTACGCTGCAAGATCAAGGTGAAGCCGACAGCGTCAACATTGCTCAACTCGAAGTGCTGTTGGATGACATCTTTGCCCGTAATCTGACCCCAGTTAAATCAAACCATGATTTAGAAAGTTTAGCTAAGAAAGTCATCACTCAAACTGGTATTGAGACACTGCTGTACGAGCACATTCAAAGCTCACCTGATTACTCAAAACGTGTCGATATTCGTGGCGAACTGGGTGATAACTTCAATTCGGTATTTAAATTCTCACCAAGTTTCGTCGGTTACCTAGTTCCATATATCTACACACCGACGGGCTTTAATGAACTCGACTTATCGGTGAACTCCCCGACTTTAATGTCTGCATTACAATCTTACGAAGGCGTGGCGGGCGCGTATCCGAGTGCATTGGAGCTTCACCGTATTAGCCGAGAACTCAAGCAGACTTACCAAAACGATTACATTAACTATTGGCGCGACCTAATTCGTAATGTCGAAGTCAAAGAAGTTGCCGACCCGACACAATTAAAAACTGCATTAGCTAGCCTATCTGAAGCAAGCAATAACCCAATCGTTAGCTTGTATTCAACGATTGCTAAATACACCTATGTGGAGCTTGAAATCCCCGCTCAGGATGACAAAAAACAAGACCCTGCAAGCATGCCGATTCAAGATCCTGATAAAAAGGAATCCGCTCGTCAGATATCACTCAGCTTCCAAGCCTACAAAAAGCAGGTTATCGCTAATGACCAAGGTAAAAAGCCAATAGATAACCTACTTACAGCGTTTATCAACGCGAATAAGTGGGGAAATAAATTTTACGAGGCCAAAGAGCCCCAGAAGGTCGCCTTTGATACACTATCTGCGACTCTACAGGCTGGTAACCCTATTGCTTCACTCG
>NZ_MCYD01000579.1:0-9152 GCF_002876325.1 Vibrio sp. 10N.261.52.A1 | reverse complement strand
CCTCTCCCAGTTTACTTTTAGGGGGCACCTGAGTGACCGATTTATCTAACCACGCTTTGAACTCATTGAGCAGAGATTGAGTATTTGACTGGCGGGTAGCATATCGCTCTTCCCTCGTCTTATCTTTGAGTGCTTGTTCAGTCTTGTCCCTGCCTTCATAACAGACAGTCCAACCTTCGAGGCGTCAAACATCAGTTTCTTTCGTAGTCTTAGCAAGACTCTGATTAGCAGCTCTCCATTTCGTAGGGGAAATGTCAGCCACATTGTCAAAACGGCTTCACACAACAGCCAGCCTAATGGAAGTTGCATGCGTTTCTAATCATTGATTACTCCTTGAAATCAAGCAATTACCTTGCGTTTTACATATGCGCTTCTTGGCGCACCACTTGGGTGGTTATGATAGAGAATAACCGCACTCGCGTTCGTAACCAGCGACGCTTTGACCACCTCGCGCGGGTAGACCGAGGCGGCATTAACGGTGCCGTAGAACATCTCTTGGGTGCGCAACACTCGATGTTGGTTATCGAGGAAGAGAACCCCAAACACTTCCGATTCACAGGCGGCCAAGGACGTTTGGCAGAACGACTTCACAAATTCAGGCGAGGTTAATGGCGTTTGTTCTGAGATAAACAGTTTGGATTTGAGAATGCTTGCGGCCTGGTCAAGGGTGCCCTTTTCTTCTGATGTGAATAACGAAACATTTGAGTATTGAGCATGTGCTGACATGGTATTTCCTTTAGGTCTTGGTGAGCGTCTGACTGTCCGTACCCAGTTGCAGGTTCTGCAGCGCAAGGGCGCGCAGCGGCGAAGCTTCCTTTGTGTGAGGGTTCTCAAATGGGACGGGTTAAAGGAAGTCGCGACAACAAGCCAAAAGAACAGCCTAAGCCAGTACCTCAACCCAAAGCACGTCACCCAGTTAGAAAAGTTCCTTCCCCACCAAGAGGGCGCCCAGCTGGTTACTCGGCTTGCGCCACTCGATATTAATGCCAGCTCGTGACGAGCGTTTTCCCTGGTTTACATGACTGGGTGATCACACACCGAATGTTCGCATCCCTTTCAACCAAGGACTCCCCCTCCGACGACGCGATCATATTTGTCATAAAAGGGCCTTAAGTGACACTCGATAACCTTGGTCACTAAGGCAAGACGGAACAAGGCGTTACTCGTCGAAAAACATAACCCGTTTGAATGCCGCTAACGGCTAGAATATCGAAACAAAATCCAGACACATTAATGACCTTCTCTTATGAGTGTTTGATGACGTTACACAATAAGCAGACTTCAGTCGTCATACAGAGAAGAGAGTAAAGCCTTTGCCGATGCACGATGCTCGGAGGTGGTTTCTCTCGTCCTTTCCATTTTCTTCGCGTAGGCGTAGTCTTCTCGCATCTGCTTAATGGTGGTAGTGTTATCACACACACTGATACTCACCCCCTTCCCTCGGTTGCCTTCCTCTAGTATTAAAGAGTCGGTATACCCAAACTCATTCACCAAAATCTCATTAACCTTGACGGCCTTTACGGTGGAATAAAAGTCGGTCGAATTAACCCAAATCACGTGCATGGATATGTCAGCAGAGACTATAGAACGAACTGTCATGTGACCCCCTAAGCGCCAAAACGCACATCGAAACAAAATCCTGAGCACTTAAACGTTCCCTCCCCCGTTGTCACAAAGCGCAACGCTGGAAACACAGACCCGTAAGTGGTGTACATAATGATGTGCTCTACTCGCTCGTGAAGAAACCATTCACCAAAGCCAGCGCCATTTAATTCGATGAAAAAGTCACGGATTTCATGGAAAGCAAAACGACGCGACACCAATTGTGGAAACTACTGCTTGATTGCGTCAACGAACCCTTGGTCTTTTAACGCGGCGATATCAGCCAGTTGCTCTGGCGACTGACGACGACTGAACATTTTTAAACGCTGGATTTTGGAAACAAAATCAGACTTTCTTTTCGCCTCATCACGACACTTTTTGACTTGAGAGCGCAACTTCAAGACCGCCAAAGGACTAGAGACATCATTTTTTGGTGAGCTTTCGTGCCCAGCGGCGAAACGCTGGTCGCTGAACTTTGAATTAGAGAGAGTTGGAGTTGAGTATCGTTGCGCCATGAGAGTTTCCTTTCTGTCTGAGTATCACTTTTCGGAGCCGCTTGGCTGTCCGAACTCTCAACATCGTTCTGCTTTTCAAGGGCGCGCAGCGGCGAAGCCTCCCTTGTAAAGCAGGTTGTGGGGAGAAACGGTTAACAGCCTGCATGCCCGTAAATGATGCGAGTGAAAGAAAATCGGCGCATAAGAAAACAAGCCTTTACTCGACCTTAATTGAAGTCAGTGAAAGGCAATATGGAGAAACGACAAGGCGCCAAGACTTGTGACAATGAAGAGGACTAGCAAAACCTAGCCCGTAAGATAAAACCGAACATAGCGGTAAGAGTCATGATTAATGACACGTTTAAAGTGTTTTTCTTTACAATAATGTGCGGCTCAGAACAGTAATTCGACGCTTCAAGTGTCGTGTTTAGCAGTGTTAGAAGTTAAGTCCGAGGTCGGCTCTCTGGCATCTCCTAGAATACACAGAGCCTTTAAAATAAACATGTATTACATAGGTAACACATATTTAATTCATTTTATTGATCAACTCAATGAGATCTCCATCATCGATCTTGTCTCGGTATAAAGCCAAGGCTCGGTACAGTTTCGCTGCAGATACATTTCTCTCTGTCTGCTCTTGCAGACTTGCTACCCAATCAGTGATCCGTTCTTTATCCGTCAATGACATTCTAAGAGTCAGAGGAGGCACTTTATAAGATGTCGTTACTTTCTTTTTAACAGTCGTTATTCCAGTTGACTTACTTGAACCTTCGTTCTTGTCATTAGAGAGAGCTGTTATCGCTCCTCGTTTCTTTAACTTGCTCATGTGTATTGCCTATGTATTACATTAAATTCAAAAGAAACACAGCGAGTTTACGGTAATCGTTATTCACAAGAGAACCCGATTTATAAAAGCGCACCGGAGAAGAAACGGTATTTGCTTGTCCGACATGCTCAGAGCGGCGGATAGATATGGGTAGCAATTTATCTTGTACTACCTCCAATTCCTCATCAATGAACTCATTAATGATAGTGTTTCTTGAGTCGACCTCATTCCTCAGTATCAGATAATTACCTTCGTCTTCTTTAATTTCAGATACAGCTTCGAGTAAAGAACTAATGCCGTCTAATGAGAAGGCACCAGAATCAACAGGGATCAAGATGAGGTCTGAAGCCTGGATTGCGTTAAGGGTCGTTAAGGATAAGTTTGGTGGCGTATCAAGAAGAATGAAATCGTAAGTATCACCTAACCTCACCAATTGCTTCTCTAAAATTCGTTCACGATTAATCTTTGTCAGTGATGTTTCGATGACACGTGACAGCTGAACATCAGCGGGAACAACATAGAGATTTTCAATAGAGTTTCCATTAAGTTGTGCTGGTTGAATTAAATCGACAATGGACACAACTTTAGGTTTATCAAATAAAGCAGCAACTGTCTCTTCAAACTTAAAATCCCGTTGCCCAGTCAACGTTTTAGAGCAGTTACCTTGAGGATCGAGGTCAATCACTAACACTTTTCGTTTTCGCGCAAGCTCAGCCCCTAAATTAACAAGAGTCGTGGTTTTTCCAACACCACCTTTTTGGTTCGCAGCGCTGATGATCTTAGTTTTCATAATAAACACCTCATGTATTACATATGTAGTACACAATAAAAAACAAAAAGCGCATCGTCAATATATTACATATGTAATACACATATTCTATAAAGTTCTAAAATTTTCTCTCTAGGTATACAAGTCGCTCGTATCGAGACAGCAAAAATCCTAATGGAAGTAACACCAACCAAGACCTATCGGTTAAAATAATCTCAATACTAGAATCAAAGTCGAGTGCTTAAGTTGAAAATATTTTGACTACGACAGGTACACGGTTTTAGCATGAATCTGATTCATCAAGTGCTGACGTGCCATCGATTGATCATTTTGTTTATAGATAAGACGGTATTGCAAGGAATGGGAAACGAGGGTTCTAGTAAATATACGCGTTGAATATTTAGATAACTAACGTCCGCTCTCTGGTACTGAGATCGCCTGCGAGTGATCTACAAGTGACGTAGAACATTTTTGATAGACACTCCTCAAAAGAAAACAACCCAATGAGAAGCCAATGTAGTCTTCTACTCTTAACATGACGTGGCCCTGCTCTAACAACTCGACAATCGCTTGTTGGTAAGCTTCTTCGACAATGGTTTGTTCCCAAACACGCTCGTAATCAGATAAAATTTGCTGTCTAGAAATGGTTGACACTCCGAAACTTAGTATACCCTCGATACGATGTCGTCGAATGCAGCAGGTTTAACACAAACAGCAAATTGCATCACTTTGATTTCGACTATCAAGCCTTACTATTCTTATGATAAAATACCCTCACCAATGAAGAATCAATGTGAAAAATGTCAGAACATTCATACCATCAACTTATTAAGTCGACTTTCGAAAACACCCTTCTTCACCTTCACTTCCAAGTAAAATTTTCCAATCACTTTGTTAAAGAAGAGCAACGAAACAAGATCATCATTGACTTCTTGAAGCCAAAAATCAAACAAGCTCGATATGGCATGATCAAGAAAAAGCTCAAAACTGTTTGTTTGATGAAAAATAAGTTTGGCTCAATCGAAAAACATTTAGAAACCATTTTATCTCAATATTTAGCGGTAGAGAGCCAAAGCGACGTTGATAAGCTTTATGCATTATTAGAACGCTTTGAGAAAAGCGGATTAGAAACAAAACTTATTGAAGAGACCCCCAAGCAGGAAATGGACGTTGTTTATATCGACAGGGCACATATTGATAATTGCTTCGACAATGAAAACCGTCAGATTGCACCCATTTCACTGTTCATACATACGAATGAATTAGATAAGTTCACTAAGTGCTTAGCAACACAACCTTATTTCACATTTGAATTATGCCAAGCAAGTGAAGAGTTGAACAACTATCACTATCAAGTTCACCCAATTCGCTAACGCAACCAGATCTAAAATGTAGGGCTCTTCCAGCCCAGGTCAAGACGTGTTGTACGCGATTTATCAAACAGTATTCCCACCCTTTTTCTTTTATCATCACAATCAAGGTCAATCTTTTGATCTTCGAGCAGTAAGCTGATCAAATATAAGCCTAAGGCTGAATGATCTTGGCCATTCGTCTTCATCGCCACGGCTTCAACAATGAATTCAATTCCTGTTGACAGTGTTTCTATATCTTTGAAAGACATAACTCCCCCTTCAGTTACTGTATAAATATACAGAAAACTAAGGCGGACGAGTCCATATTTACACGAAATGAGACATTAATCACATGAATGAGAGGCATATAGACTCAACCCTCACCAAACATTTCCTTCTTGAATTTACCAAGAGAGCTTATTTTGACTCGATAGTTACTCATTATTATTCAACTCAAGGAAAAGCTGACTCAAGCACCGCCTTCTTCTTCCCTACTTCAGACTCCGCCCAGTATAACGCTACAGGGGCAGATATCTGATGAACAGCATAATTACCACGAGGCTCTGGCCCATTTTGCCGACTTTCGGATAAAGCAGACTTGACCCATTCAAACAAATAGACGTAACGATTGACGGTCTGGCGACACAGGTTCGCATTACGCGCCACCAACCCAATTGTGAGCTCCTGATTTTTGCGTAACAAAACCTGACACGTGCGGATAATTCGGCGAGTGGTCTTCGTCCGACGAAGATTATGGGTTCTTCTAGCCGCTCTACGCTGCTTTTCCTGCAAACTTAATCCACTATCCAACCTCATCGCACCTCGTTGGCAGTCTGACCGAGCACAATATTTATCCCAGGTCCAACGAGAAACACTTTTCACCACCGCCAAAACCTCGCTGCACTTCAGAGGCGGCTTATCCGCAGTGCCGGTATTTTTGTAATGAGCGAAACTCTCTACACGGCGCTTAAAGTTCGTATAGCTGCCCTTTTTTCTTTCTTCGTCAACGACGTCATACGCGTATCGGCGAGTGTGTTCAAACAAAGTACAGTTTCGGGAGTAAGAGACATCAATATCTTGACCAAGCCACGGCCGCGTTGTCTCCAGCTCAAGAGAATCCGCCAGCTCATTAAGTTCATAGACACTGCGGTGGAGTTCAGTTGTCTGCCACCAAGGATGAAAGGGCGTTTTGGCAACAGGTCCTGAATAACTCAAGTCCGTCTCAAGTCGTAAGGCTAAAGCGCGATAAATGGCTTTGAGGTACTGAATGGGTTTGGATCGGGCTTGATCGCTGGTGCAAACCGGCACAATGGCGTAAAAAAGGTGGGCTTTATTACTGGTGCGGTTTCGAACAATTAGATTAGGGGGTGGTAAGCCTTCATCTTGCCAAATATAGGGGTTGGGGACAGAGCGATGGTCATGATCGATGTCAAACACCATCCACGCTTGCATCTCTTTACGATTAACCTGCATATACGGCCATCTGACCGCATAGTTTCGAGGTCTGTTGAGCATCGCGGTTTTATTGTCACTGCACCTCGAAAAATAAGGCGCTTCTTCAAGTAGCCGACTCAAACACGACATAGATGAAGGCGCAGCGTATTCAGAATGAGCCGTCATCGCCTCACCCTCGGGGCACCTTGCTCACTCACACCTAAAAAAAAAGTAAAGCAAAAGAGATTGTCTTGAGCATTGAACGCCGTTATTGAGCCAGGACTCTTGACTCCTTCTGATAAGGTTCGAACGCCAGTCAAAGCCACTCCTTTCGAGCTTTCAGAGTCGCCACGGGTGTCAATTTTTATCGCGCACCTTGTCGGATGACAATTGACTGCATCACGCCACCCTTCTTTACCTTTTAATACTAAATCAGAGACCACTTCAAGACTGGTTTGAATGACCGCAAAAACATGATGATTCATAAAATTGACCTCGGCTAAAAACGCTCCCCTTCGGAGAAACCAATAACGCGCCTCTGGAAGAGGAAAACGCGTTAAAGCCAACGTTGTCTGATTCTTTGTATTCGCTTTGTAAGGCTGAATAAACGAATTCGCAGTCGTACTTGTTCAAACACATGATTCGAACGCCTTAATTGGTTCATTAACCTCGCCTGCTCAACCCATAAAGAAGAAAGTTGACGAGCGCATAACTCTCTTCGAATGTGCCTGATATTCCTAAGGCCTCTACGCTTATCTTCCTCCGTCAATCCATGACCAAACGTTTCAGGACATGACTTATCGCTCGGAGTAACAGACATCATTGCTCCGAATTGATGTTTGAGGCAGATAAACCATTAGCGTCCACCCCCTCATCCATGGCTTTAAGCAGACAACCACCTTGATTCATTTTTTCTAAGCTCCTGAGGAGTTTTACCTGAACACCGATACTTGCATGGGCGGTATGAATAATCTTATGTTTTTGAGCGCGAGTAAGACGCTGATTTCCTGCATACTCCAAAGCCATTCGAGACAACTCACTCGAGTGGGTCGAGCTCTCTAGTACGCACAGAACAAAGGCATCATCCATGGTTTTGGGCGTTATATAAGCGGTAACCACACCCAGCCCAAGAAGTAAACTGTTTACAATGATGTGATTACCGCTCACTTTGGCGAGAATGATGGCTTCAACACAACTCAGGACATGAGGCTGCTCAGGATTAAGCTTGTTCCGCAGCATGGTCGGACTCATCCCTATGACCTCTGCCAGCCTAGCCATATTCTCTGATCTAGCGAACACGCAACACGCCTCATTAAAATCTCCTTGTTTTGTGCGAGAAAATTCGCCTATTGAGTCAATTCCATTCATAACCAATACTCAATTGAAGAAAAGTGAAAAAAGAAGCCCAACTAAGAACATTGGGCCCCAACGGGCAACACTCTTTGGTCGAAATAAAGGAAGATAAATGCATGAGCGACTAACCCATTCTCTCCATAGTTTCACGAGTTGCCATTTCTAAAAGCATGACCATATTGATCAAAGGAGTATCTTTAGGGTTGTCTTTCTTTTTAATGGGTAAGCGACCGTCTTTAACCCAATCAATGATGGTACGTTTTGTCATACCGGAGAATTGAGAGTATTGGTCGTACGTCATGAAAGGCGTATTTAGGACTACTTGATATGAGAGCATAGTGATATCCTGTTAAATCATTGAATGTTTAGTTTCGAAATGACGAGTTACACCTCACCACTTCGACCTCAATTGCGATTATTGATCACATATGAATAACAAGCAACTTAAAATAGACCAAATATCGTATTTGGGAGGTAAGGATATTATCAAGAAACTGATAGATATCACGAATTCAGACCGTCAACAGGATGTTGCAGACGTGTTTGGTATCCCTAAATCAACAATCGCGACTTGGCGACAACGAAATCTAACTCCATTCGAGATTGCAGTAAGAACTCATTTGAGCACAGGCGTCTCACTTGAATGGTTACTTCTCGATAAAGGCGACCCGTATCCTAAAACACCAACTCAAAAGCATATTAATAAGAAGAACGAATCGAAGACTCTCTTCGATATAGACTGCTTCTCTATTGATGACGGTAAATTGGTTGGGAAAGGGATACTTGCATTCGATAAAGCTCTCCTAGACGAGCTTGACGTAATCGATGTGATGGCAATTAAAGATGGGACTACTACGTTCCTTATAAACAAAGAATCCCATCAAGCAGTAAGCGGTACGTACCTAGTCGATATGGATGGACTGTTGTCTCTAAATGACATTCAACGTTTACCAGGCAAGAAGCTAGCTATCAGCTTTAACGGATCGACTCTAACAGTCGAAGAAGATGAAGTAAGGGTTGTAGGTAGAGTAGCGTTAGTAATGGAAAAGCGTTAACTGTTGCACTCATCTGTTTAAGAGCACTCGCAACTAATTTGATTCCGATACTTAACAGCCTATTATCACCTAGGCCTCGGGGGAATGGCACTAACACTTTCGCATACAAACAAAAAAGGCTGCCTTATGTCAGCCTTCTTCTTTGGCTCAGTGTTGCTCGTTGTGCAACCTCTAAGTGGTCCTGAAACATTTTTGGACAAAACCTTGATAGCGACTTTCCTAATTTAGCAAATAATTAATAACTACAGGGGCTCTTCTCCGCTTAGA
>NZ_MCYD01000578.1:0-11616 GCF_002876325.1 Vibrio sp. 10N.261.52.A1 | reverse complement strand
AGATTCTTCTAGGAACTCTAGGCCGTAGTTGAACTCGTGGTTACCGATGTTCGCTGCATCATAGCTTAGCTGGTTCATTGCTTTGTAAGCAGGGTGAACTTCACCGGCAACGATGCCTTTGTCTGCCATGTAGTCACCCATTGGGCTACCTTGCAGTAGGTCACCGTTATCAACTAATACGCTGTTTGTTACTTCGTTTTGAGCTTCTTTTACTAGAGTTGCAGTACGTGCTAAGCCAATTTTTTGTGATGGCTTGTCTTTGTAGTAGTCGTAATCCATTAGGTTAGTATGGATGTCAGTTGTCTCTACGACACGTAGTTTAATCACTTCATCGGTATCTGGTGTTGTTGTGCAGCCTGCGAGTGTCAGACCAAGACCTGCAAGTACAGCCAATGATAAAGGTTTCATTGCAACTTTCATTTTGTAGCTCCAAAGTGGATAGAAGAAAATTCGTTGCGTAATGTAACAAAATGGAATGAAACAATGATTACAACGAATGTTAATTCGTGACTTAGATCGATTACTTTATGGTGTTCTGCAAGATGCCTCCCAAAGCTGCTCAATCCATGCACAAATGATATCGATAAGATTAGTCCATTCATTTCACCTGGTTATCTATTTATTACACGCCTTATCAGTTTTTCGAATAAAAAATGAAATTTTAGAATTTCCAGTAATATGAGCGGCTCGTCATAATGCCCATATCAAGGACGTATCAGGCAGATGAATAGCAAGGACAGCTCAATCGAAGCTTCTGTTTTCTTCTAGTGCCAATACTCCCATTCACTAAGTGGATGAGCTAAATCCCTTGCTTGGTGAGACCAAGTAATGAATTGCTCGTAACGCGAGCCTTAAAGGAAGCACTGAAATGGACCAAGAACGTTTAACCCACCTAAAACAGCTAGAAGCGGAAAGTATTCATATTATCCGTGAAGTGGCGGCTGAGTTTGATAACCCAGTAATGATGTACTCCATCGGTAAAGATTCTTCTGTGATGCTTCATTTAGCTCGCAAAGCGTTTTACCCAGGCAAGATTCCATTCCCGCTGTTACACGTTGATACGGATTGGAAATTCCGCGAGATGATTGAGTTCCGTGACCGCACAGCCAAAAAGTACGGTTTTGACCTTTTGGTACATAAGAACCCTGAAGGCCTAGCAATGGGGTGTAGCCCATTTGTGCACGGCTCTTCTAAGCATACCGACATCATGAAAACTCAGGGCCTTAAGCAGGCGTTAAACAAGTATGGGTTCGATGCTGCTTTTGGTGGTGCTCGTCGTGATGAAGAGAAATCTCGAGCGAAAGAGCGTGTTTACTCTTTCCGCGATAAGAACCACACGTGGGATCCAAAGAACCAGCGTCCAGAGCTTTGGCACACTTATAACGGTCAGGTTAACAAGGGCGAAAGCATCCGTGTATTCCCTCTATCAAACTGGACTGAGCTGGATATTTGGCAATACATCTATCTAGAGAGCATCGATATTGTTCCACTTTACCTTTCAGATAAACGCCCGGTGGTTGAGCGTGATGGCATGCTGATCATGGTTGATGATGACCGTATGGAGCTGCAAGAAGGTGAAGTGATTGAAGAGAAAAGCGTTCGTTTTCGTACTTTAGGCTGTTACCCACTAACCGGAGCGGTTGAATCTGAGGCGAATACGCTAACAGGCATTATTGAAGAGATGCTGGTGGCGACGTCCAGTGAGCGTCAAGGTCGAGCGATTGACCATGATCAGTCGGGCTCAATGGAGCTGAAAAAGCGCCAAGGTTATTTCTAAGAATCTAAGGAAAGAAAAATGAATAGTGCAGTAGAAGCCGAATTGGCTGAACTAGGGATTGAAGGTTATCTGAGTCAGCATCAGCATAAATCTATGCTTAGATTCTTAACTTGTGGCTCGGTGGATGATGGCAAAAGTACGCTAATCGGTCGCTTACTCCATGATACAAAGCAGATTTATGAAGATCAGCTAGCAGCGGTTCACTCGGATAGCCAACGAGTGGGTACCACTGGTGAGAAGCCTGATTTAGCACTGCTTGTTGATGGTTTGCAGGCTGAGCGTGAGCAAGGCATCACCATCGATGTCGCTTACCGCTACTTCTCGACCCAAAAACGTAAATTCATCATTGCTGATACCCCAGGGCATGAGCAGTACACGCGCAACATGGCAACAGGCGCTTCAACGTGTGATCTGGCGGTGATCTTGATTGATGCTCGTAAGGGCGTTCTGGATCAAACGCGTCGTCACTCGTTTATATCTAACTTGCTTGGTTTGAAGCATTTCATCGTTGCAGTGAACAAGATGGATCTCGTGGACTATTCGCAAGATCGTTTTGAAGAGATTCGCGATGAATATCTAGAGTTTGCTGAAAACCTAGAAGGCGCAACTAACATTCAGATATTGCCGGTTTCGGCGCTTGAAGGCATCAACGTTGCGGCACCAAGTAAAGAGCTAGCATGGTTTGAAGGCCCATCTCTACTCGACGTGTTAGAGAACGTTGATATCGACCAAAAACGCTCGGCTGGTGAATTCCGTTTCCCAGTGCAGTATGTGAATCGTCCTAACTTAGACTTCCGCGGCTTTGCCGGTACTGTGGCTTCTGGCCGTGTCAGCGTTGGTGATGAAATCAAGGCGTTGCCATCAGGAAAAACTTCTAAGGTTGCACGTATCGTAACCTTTGATGGTGATTTGGAATCTGCCCAGGCGGGCTTGGCGGTAACGCTGACCCTTGAAGATGAAATCGATATCAGTCGTGGTGATTTGATTGTGTTGGAAAACGCTCAGATTGAATCAACTAACCACGTATTGGCAGACATCGTGTGGATGACAGAGCAACCACTGCAACCGGGCAAAGCTTACGATATCAAGATCGCCGGTAAGAAGACTGTTGGTCAGGTTGAAACGGTTCGTCACCAATACGACATCAACAATCTCTCGACTCACGAAGTCGATGAGTTGCCACTGAATGGTATTGGCTTGTGTGAGTGGTCATTGAACGAGACTGTCGCACTGGATAAATACCGTGAAAGTGCCGATACCGGTGGCTTCATCGTTATTGACCGCCTAACTAACGTGACAGTTGGTGCGGGTTTGATTCGAGACCGTTTGGACTCTGTTGAACAGCAAGTCGGTAACTTCTCTGCATTTGAACTTGAGTTTAATGCATTGGTTCGCAAGCACTTCCCGCATTGGGATGCCAAAGATTTAAGCCAACTACTGAAGTCATAAACGACTGAGTAACAGCTTATTGAATCAGGCGGAAACTGATCGTTTCCGCCATAAAGGACGGGTATATGTGGCAACAAGGATTTGTATTAGCGATTTTGCTCGGCATTATTACTTGCCTGCTCGTTACCCGTATTAAGCCAAGTTTTATCTTTGCTGGCGCGGCGTTTATAGCTTTTATGGGCGGGATGATCGACCTTTCGAGCTTAGCCAATAACTTCACTAACTCTTCGTTACTGACGTTAATTCTTTTGATCCTCGCATCGAGTGCGTTGGAGAAAACTCGCTTGATCAGCTGGGTTAGCCGTAATATCTCTGAAGGTAGGCTAGGCACTGTGGTGGCAAAGTTGGGGATCTCTACAGCGCTGCTTTCTTCCTTTACCAATAACACGGCTGTAGTGGTCTCTTTGATCGGTGCGATCAAACGTAATCAGCAGCACGCGCCTTCTAAGTTACTTATTCCTTTGTCATACGCCGCTATTTTGGGTGGAACACTGACATTGATCGGCACCTCAACCAACTTGATCATCAATAGCTTTGTTGAAGATGCAGGATTGCCGAGCCTAAACTTTTTTACACCAACTTTGATCGGTTTAGCGGTCTTGGCTGGTGGCGTATTGATCCTTATTCCTCTGAGTTACTTCTTACCTAGCTACGATGATGGATCGCAAGATGATCTACCTTATTTCTTAGAAGCCAGAGTTGAGCCAGGCTCTCCGTTGGTTGGTCGTAGTGTTAGTGAAAACAACTTAAGAGCTTTGAGAAAACTCTTTTTGGCGGAAGTGATTCGTGACGGTAAAACCACAGCCTCGATTGACCCTGATTTTGTATTGCAGGCTCGAGATCGCTTGCTGTTTTGTGGTGATGTCGAGAGCGTGGCAACACTGCAAGAAATCCAAGGATTAACCCTGTTTGGTCAGCACCATTTGAACGGTCAGAGCTTTGTCGAAGTAGTGGTGAGCTCATCGGCAAGCTTCTGTAATAAAACACTGAAAACCAGCCAGTTCCGAGACCGCTTTGATGCTGTGGTGGTGGCGATTCGTCGCGGTCATGAACGCCTTGAAGGTGGCTTGGGTAACATAACGCTGACGGCAGGCGATACCTTGATTCTGGTACCTGGCAAACGCTTTGAAGAGCAGCGCCAGCAACACAACAAAGAGTTTGTGTTGATGAATGATTTGGATTCAAGTGCCAAGCTTGATGCAGATAAATCGGCACTCGTGCTACTCGGTTTCACCAGTGTGATTGGCTTAGCGCTGCTTGATATGGTGCCGATAATTAAAGGCTTAGCTGGGTTCTTATTATTGCTGGTAGCATTTGGTATCGTGCAGCTGAGTGAGCTTCGCCGCCGCTTTCCGGTTGATATTGTTGTGATTGTTGGGTCTGCACTCTCTATTGCTCAACTGATGATTTCATCTGGCTTATCTGAACGTATGGGGCAGATGTTTATGGAGGCCTTTAATGGCTGGGGCGTATTTGGTGCCTTGGTCGCGACTTATCTGATGACTCTGATTCTGACAGAGTTAGTCACCAATAACGCCGCAGCGGCACTTTCGTTCCCGATCGGCTACAGCATGGCGGTAGGCTATGGCGTCGACCCAATGCCATTCATCATGGCGGTGTTGTTTGGTGCGAGTGCCAGTTTCATTTCACCATACGGCTACCAGACTAACTTACTTGTTTATAGCGTAGGTAATTATCACCTCACAGATTATCTGCGCATCGGTATCCCAATCTCGATTGTTTATTCGGGCTTGGTACTGACCCTAATTCCTTACTTTTTCCCATTTTAATGCTGTTTATTTAAAGGACTATTTATGACCGCAGTACTCAAACACAAAGATGAGAATGTTGTGTGGCATCAACACTCGATTGATAAAGCATTCCGCGCGGATCTGAAATCACAAAAGCCTGCCGTGCTCTGGTTCACTGGGCTGTCTGGTTCTGGTAAGTCGACAGTGGCAGGTACGCTAGAGAATCGTTTGGCGCAACTGGGTTACCATACCTATTTGCTGGATGGTGACAATGTTCGTCATGGCTTATGTAGTGATCTTGGCTTTTCTGAGCAAGATCGCCGAGAGAATATTCGTCGTATCGGTGAGTTAGCTAAATTGATGGCCGATGCTGGTTTGATTGTGCTGTCTGCGTTTATCTCTCCTCACCAAGCGGAAAGACAACTAGTACGCGATTTACTGCCTGAAGGAGAGTTTCTTGAAGTGTTTGTGAATACGCCATTAGAGGTTTGCGAACAGCGTGATCCTAAAGGTTTGTATAAGAAAGCACGTGCTGGAGAGATTCCTAATTTCACCGGAATCAGTTCTACTTATGAAGCGCCACAGAACCCTGAGATCGATCTACCTGCAGGAGAGAAGACGATCGATGAATTGGTCGAGCTGTGTATTGATGCGTTAGAGAAGCGTAACATTTTAGCTAATTGAGACCGCTGGTATGACTAAGGCTGCGCATGTCCGCTAAAAGCAGGGCAGCCTTACTCTACCGAGACAAGAAACCTATCCTCTAGATTATCTTCATTCTTCTCAATGCTTTTCAATTTTTACGCCGTCTACTTACTAGACTCTATTATCTAGACGGTGTAATTCACACTGCTTTTCACTTCGGTTTGTACCGTGAATTTCTGGCTCAATAGCGCAATCAATTGGTCGTAATAAGGCATGTTAGGTTTATTGCCTAGTAGCGCACATAGCTCATTGCCAGTAGGGCTGAATCGGTAGTACACCAACTTAACGCCTTTTGATAGCGGCGCCAGTGACATGCTCTTACCTTGATACGTTAGATGTAATGCCGGGTCGAAGTCGATCTCTCCAGACTCTAACTCTGTACCTAGGATGATGCCAAGTTCAATCAGGTGGAGAAGGCTAGAGTAGGGAAGGTTATGCCCACCAAGGTTAATGGTGTTTGTGGTGTCTCTTTTACCAAAACTGAACAGCCCTGCGTGAGACTTAAAACCAAGCAACAGCTTTTTACTGTTGTCACTACCAAAGCTACAACCCAGTGAAGCAGCTCTTTGCAAGGTCAGTGCTTCCTTTGGTGTCATATCTTTGAGGATTTGTAGCGCCTTCATCGACGTAGAGCCTGGGTTGGTGACTTCTCGTTTCAGCACCTGAGCCCACAGCCTTTGCATTGATGTGTTGTGGATCTCTTGTGCCATATCGAAAAAGCGGTACAGCCAGTCCTGATCTGGATCTCCAGCCGCTTCATCTTTACATGAAGAGTGGGCCAGTTTCAGGATCTGCTCTAGGTTCTTCTGGCGCAGCTCCTTACGTTTCTTCTCTCGCAATAACGCTCGCTCAATCAGAGTGCTAGCGGCTTTATCGTTCGTTTTTTCGCTATGACTAATTAAGGAATCTAAACCGAAGCTTTGGGCAATGTGCAGCATTCGACTGGCACTGTCGGCTATATGAGGCTTTTTCTCATGCTTGTGCTGTGTGTCGCTAGCATGCTCAATGATCACTGGCTGTTTGGTTTCTGACATAAGAGTACCGTTAGGAGACGAATCAATACCAATCGTAGTCATTGCTCTCAAGGCTTTTCCCTACGCTATTGCTGATCACTGACTTACTGTGATTGGTATAACTGTCTAAAATGTAACTCTTTATCTGATTGGTGGCTAGATTTTGCGTGCAGAGTTGAAGACTTCAACAAAATTTTACTTTTGATAATGATAATAAAATGTTAAATTTGTTGTAATTATCAAGGAGGAGTTATGAATCAAGTCAATGATAACAAGCTGAAAAAGCAGCTTGGTATAGGTTTATTACTCGCGACTTATGTGGGTGTGCTAGCTTATTTATCTAATTACATTGCGTAATTTAGAGGAACAATATCGGTATTAAACTGTTATTGAATAACTTGATTTATTCAGTGACGGCGGCTCATCGCTGAGCCACCCTCCAAACGACTACATGTCGTCGTATTCTTCAATTGCATTACCTTCAATCAGATAGCCCGTTTGCGCTAGATCGTGACTGATAGATTCTGTTTTCAGCGTACCTACCAAATAGATAACATCCCACAATTGCTGGATTGGCGCGCCCTTAGGGAACTTAACGTAAATAATTTGGTTCGGTGGCGGTGGTGGAACATGGATACATGCACCAAAGTACGGCACTAACAGAAACTCAGTGATCATATTCTCATCGCCTTCCAATGGAATCACAAATCCTGGGATCTTAACCTTACTGCCGTTTAACTCCGGACGAACCGCACCCAGTGTCGACTGTTGAGGCTTTTCCATACTGTTATGGTCAACCATCGGCATGCCAAACGAATCTAGTTGAGCACGCTCTGATTCTGGAATCAAATCAATCCATTCGAGTGTTAATACCGATTCCTCATTCTGAGGCGTTTCAGCGTGAGCTGTACTGATAAATGGGAACATCATTAGCCCAAGTATCAGTAGGAATTTGCGTTGCATCGTAGGTTCCTATTTTAGATTCGAATTGTCATGCCATCAGACAATGACTGACGGTAAGCCCTGAAAGCGGGAATGAAGCCGATAATGATTCCGGCAATTTGCACCAGCATAAGCAATTTCCACTCGTGTGGTGTAATCGCAGATATCGAGATGTTGATACCATAACTTTGTTGCACAATAGGAGCAACTACTGCGATCAGAGCAAACAACACTGCAACGCCCAATGTGATACCTAAGAAGGTCAGGGCACTGGCTTCACTAATCAATAGACCAAACACATGGCGAGGCCTTGCGCCCATTGCACGCAGGATAGCCATCTCGCGACGTCTTTCTTGCAAGCTCGTTAGTAGGCTACTGAGCATCCCCAGTAAACCGGCGACCACTACAAACCCTGAAACAATCAGCAATGCTTGTTCTGCTACGGCCATCATGCCCCATAATTCATGCAGAGCAATGCCCGGCATAATTGCGCTCAACGGCTCTTGACGGTAGTTATTGATTTCTCTTTGCAGTGCGAAGGTTTGAATCTTCGAGTTCAGTCCAAGCATCATCGCGGTGATTTGCTGAGGCTGGAAATCGTAGGTTTTCAAGGTTTCGGCATCTGGGGTATGCCCTAGGTTGGCACCCGACTCCCAACCAACGTGAATCGCTTCGATCGCTTCTAACGATACATGCACGGTTTTGTCTACTGGCGTTCCTGTTGGTGCGAGTATTCCGACAATCTTGAAGGGTAGGTTATCGTGTCGGCTGAACGCCACATCACTGATACCGTGTGCAAGAATGATTTGATCGCCAATCTTGTAATCTAACTTTTTCGCGACATCGGCACCAATCACCACATCAAATAGCTCATTAAACTCTTTACCTTGCTGGAAAGTAAGTGGTTGCTTACTTCCATAACGGTAGTTTTCAAAGTAGCTATGGTTAGTACCCATCACACGGAAGCCTTTATGAGAATCACCCAATGAAATAGGGATCGCCCATTTTACGGCTTTATGTTGGCTGAATTCTTGATAGCTTTTCCAGTCGATATTGTTGGTCGCATTACCGATTCTAAATACAGAGTAGAGTAGAAGGTTTACCTGGCCTGAGCGGCCACCAACGATAAGGTCAGTGCCTGAAATGGTGTTTGCAAAGCTGCTCTTGGCTTCGGTTCTAACACGTTCTACACCGAGTAATAGAATAACCGAGACTGCCACAGTAAGGATGGTGAGAATCGCCGTGGCTTTACGGTTGAGTACGCTTTTTAGGGCTAAGTGAGTAATTACTTTCATACGACAACCTTAGCTTGGTTAACGGTTTTTAGATCTATGGTTCGAGTGAACAGTTTTTCTAATGTTGGATCATGGCTGACAAATATCAGAGTAGAGCCTGCTTGATTGGCTTGTTCTAGTAATAGCTCGATAAAAGCTTCTCGGTTGTCATGATCGAGTGCCGAGGTAGGTTCATCTGCAATGATGATTTTAGGTTGCCCCATAAGTGCACGGGCAGCGGCAACACGCTGTTGCTGACCAATACTAAGTTCAGTCACTGGCTTATCCATTAAAGCTTGGGGTAGCTTCAATCGGAGCAGTAGTTCTTGAGCTGTTTCTTGCAAACTGTTGTTGCTATCAGTGACTTGCTGCTTACGTGTTTTTGAGAATTGGCAAGGAAGCGTGACGTTATCGATCACTGATAAATAAGGAAGAAGGTTAAATTGTTGGAAAATATAACCAATGTGATCGGCTCGAAACGTGTCTCTTTGGCGAGGTGTTAGCTGAGTCAGATCTTGACCCAAAATAGAGACTTCGCCTTGCTCTGCTTGGTTGATTCCAGTCAGCAGCCCTAGCAATGTAGATTTGCCACAGCCACTTGGCCCTTTTATGAAGAGGTGCTCTTGGGCTTGGATATGCAGAGAAGGGATCTCTAGAGTTGGGGGTAACTCTGGCTTCCAGCGAAAGCTGATATTTTCGAGTTTGACCACAAGTGATGAACTGTCAAAAGACATGCTAGCTCCAATAATTAAAGCGGTGTATCTACTGGACAGCAGTTCGCGACATAAATTCCCAGAGCACACCGATTTGAACAGCCAAGTAAGTAGCCACTTACTTGGCTGCTTGTTTTACGTTTAATCCGATCTAGGAGTGGTTAGAATCGAAAACTAATGCGCTCTGCGTTAAGAACTTCTTGTACTTGAGCGGTATCTGTTAGTAGGTTCACCGTCATTTTTTCAGTGTTGCTGAACTTAGAGAACCACTGAGTGCTAACTGTGTCTAGCTTAGCTACATCTGAACATTGGTAGTGGTACTCAACCGTGAACTCACCGTGGCCACCTTCAGAGTGGTCATGACCTTCATGATCGTGGTGGTCGTGACCTTCGTGGTCGTCATGATCATGTTCAGCGTGGTCATGGTCTTTGTGGTCGTCATGATCGTGCTCAGCGTGGTCATGGTCTTTATGGTCATCATGATCGTGCTCAGCGTGGTCATGGTCTTTGTGGTCGTCATGATCGTGTTCAGCGTGGTCATGGTCTTTATGGTCATCATGATCGTGCTCAGCGTGGTCATGGCCTTCGTGGTCGTCATGATCGTGTTTAGCGTGGTCATGGCCTTCGTGGTCATGTCCTTCATGCTCATCATGATCGCTTTCTAACGTGTTCGACACTGATTTAAATTTCAGAGTACAGTTCGCGTTGTTAAAGCTAAATAGCTCGTCTGGCTTGTTTAGTTGCGCGATAGCTTGTTCAAACACTTTCTTTTGCTCTGCTGTTTCTGGAGCATGTTCAAAGCCAACTACGTCTGCACCCGGGGCTGTCACTTCAACAAGTAGTTCTTGTCCGTCTTGAGCAATGTTTACTTCAACCTGACCATGCACGTGTGCACCGTGAGAGCGGAACTCTTCGTTAGCTAGAACATTAGTAGAGACAGTCATGCCGATAACAACGGCTAAAATAGAAGGTTTCATGTTTTTTTCCTGAATAAAGGTTAATTAAAAAGTAGTGGTAATTAAATAGTTTTGACAGGAGGAGAGCGCGCTAGATAAGCGAAATACAGGCGCTGTAGTGAGGTTACTGACTCCGTGATAACAACAGTAAACTCTGAATGAAACTCTGGAACTTGTGGTAACGAGTGCGAGGTAATGAACTGATTTATGGAAAACAGCTCACAGTGGTGTGAGGTGTGATGCTCTGGGTCAATATCCACCATATGTGTTGCTGCCAACACGCTTAGCATGAGCATAAGCCCAAGCAAGAAGCCTGTTTTTCGTTTCACATTGTTGGGTGTGTCTTGCCACATCAGGATGATTAACCACAGAATTAAAAAAGGATACTGTTATAATATAACAATATCCTTTGATAAGGTCTCGAAAAAGACGCGAATATCTGATTAAAGGCTCGCTTTAATCAATTCAATAACTTGCGTTACCTCTGATTCGTTAAGTGCGCCTTCTTTCACAAACAAGATTTTACCTTGTTTGTCTTGCACGATAATCGCTGAGCTCTCTTCTTTTAGAGCCCATGACGAAGCAACGGTGCCATTTTCATCAAGAACCATAGACGACCATGGAAATTCTTCTTTGCTGCTTTCAGCTGATGATTTTACAAAAGAGCCTGTGCCCCAAATGGCATCATCTTGGTTGATAATGGTGGTAGTTTGGTAGCTATCTTCTGAAAATTTGGATGCTGTAATTGCTGCCATCAGTGGTGCATTGAGCTCTTTAGAGCTGCTGCGGCCTGCGATAGCTTGAACGACACGAACTTTACCCAGAAGATCCTTGGTTGCCCAAGCTTGATATTCTGTAGCTCCGTCTTTTAGAACGATCTCACCATAGTTGCTAACATCAACGGCAGGAAGAGTTGAACCTACAGATAAGTTGTGAGCATTGGCGAAGAGTGGAGAGGCTGCGGCTAATAAAGCCAGTAGAGTTTTGTTTTTCATTATATTTTTGTTCCGCTTGTTGGTTTGCATTGGAAGTATAA
>NZ_MCYD01000577.1:0-5519 GCF_002876325.1 Vibrio sp. 10N.261.52.A1 | reverse complement strand
ATATATAAGGATGTCGAAAAATGGCTATGCACCCTCGTGCTGGGCAAAAAGCTCAGCAGGAAGATCTTCATAATATTCCGGCTTTAGTGGCTAACTATTTCTTACAGCAACCGGATGCGACTAACCCAGATCACAAAGTACTGTTTGGTACTTCAGGTCACCGTGGTACTGCAGACAAATCAACATTTAACGAAAACCACATTCTAGCGATTGCACAAGCAGTGGCTGAAGTGCGTGCTGAGCAAGGTACAACAGGTCCACTTTTCTTAGGTAAAGATACGCACGCGCTATCTGAACCTGCGTTTTCTACGGTAATTGAAGTACTTGTAGCGAACGGTGTTGAAGTTATTATTCAAGAAAACAATGGCTTTACTCCAACACCTGGTATCTCGCACGCGATTCTTACGCACAACCTAGTGAATGACAAAAAAGCCGATGGCATTGTAATTACACCTTCACACAACCCACCTCAAGACGGCGGTATCAAATACAATCCGACACACGGTGGCCCTGCTGAAGCAGAACTAACGCAAGCTATTGAAGATCGTGCGAACGTTATTATTTCTGAGCAAATGCAAGGTGTTAAACGTACACCTATTGCACAGGCTAAACAGTCTGAATTAGTGAAAGAAGTCGACCTGGTTGCTCCATACGTTGCTGATTTAGTTAACGTTGTTGATATGGAAGCTATTCAGAAAGCGAACATCAAAATTGGTGTTGATCCACTAGGCGGAAGCGGCATCGATTACTGGCGTCAAATTGGTAAAGCGTACAACCTAGATCTTACTTTGGTAAGTGAAGCGGTTGACCCTTCATTCCAATTCATGTCTCTAGATAAAGATGGCGTGGTTCGTATGGACTGCTCTTCGCCATACGCAATGGCAGGTTTACTTGCGCTTAAAGATGAGTACGCACTAGCGTTTGGTAACGACCCAGATTACGATCGCCACGGCATTGTTACGCCTAAAGGCCTAATGAACCCTAACCACTTCCTAGCGGTTTGTATCGATTACCTATACCGTAACCGTGAAGGTTGGGGTAAAGAGGTTGCGGTTGGTAAAACTTTGGTATCAAGCGCATTGATCGACCGTGTGGTAGCTGACTTAGGTCGTGAACTTTGTGAAGTACCTGTTGGTTTCAAATGGTTCGTTGATGGCCTATACAACGGTCAGTTTGGCTTCGGTGGTGAAGAGAGTGCGGGTGCTTCTTTCTTACGTAAAGATGGTACGCCTTGGTCAACAGATAAAGACGGCCTAATTCTTTGCCTATTGGCGGCTGAGATCACAGCCGTTACAGGTAAGAACCCACAAGAGTACTACGAAGAGCTAGCTACTAAGCACGGTGAATCTAAGTACAACCGTATTCAAGCGGTAGCAAATGGCGCGCAAAAAGATGTGCTGAAGAAGCTATCTCCAGAGATGGTCTCTGCTGAAACGCTTGCTGGCGATGCGATTACTGCTCGTTTAACGCATGCTCCTGGTAATGGCGCTGCGATTGGTGGCCTTAAAGTGACCACTGAGAACGGTTGGTTCGCTGCTCGTCCATCAGGCACTGAAGACATCTACAAGATCTACTGTGAAAGCTTTAAAGGTGAAGAGCACCTAAAAGCAATCGAAGCAGAAGCTCAAGAGATTGTTAACCAAGTATTTGCCGCTGCAGGTCTATAATCGAATACGATTCATAGAGTTATAAAGCAAATAATGGAAGGGTTGATGTGAAAGCATCAGCCCTTTTTATTTGTCTGTGAGTAAGTGGCTAGACTAAGTCAGTTGAATGACGAATAGATTAGCCGTGTGGCCAAGTTTGTGGCATCACAAACCAGAATTGACCAGACTTAGTTTGCCCGTGAACAAAGTGGTCACCAAATTCGGTGATAGGTTCACCGCTGAAATCATCCGTTCCTGCGGCCCATTGTTCTTTGGTTAAAGGATAGAGTGTATCGGTGATCTGGTGAGTCTGATTTTGATAACACCAAAATCCATTTACTTGGCTTGGGTTAATGCTGTAGCCCAAACATTCTGTAGGTATATTTTGTTCTAGAAATGGGTTGGTATAGAGGCGACCTTGCATCAGAAGATGTTTTGAGTCGACATCGATCTCCGGGTACTGCTCAACAAAGGCGTTTGAAGAGGACATACCAAGTTGATGGCAGAGCATCCTATCGAGCTTCTTGTCCAATTGGTCGTGAGAATTGGGACCAAACCATGTTTGCTCATGAAGTAGGTAAAATTTAATTGCCACTTCCCAGTGTTCTAATTTTTGGCTGCTTGTGTCTTCCAAGATAAAGTCGATTGCGCCAAGTGTTCGTCCCTCAACATTAATCTGAATCTCATCGTGCTTGATTGAATAATTATCCGAAGTCATGATGACTTGTTCACATAAGTGTTGGTAGAGAAAGCCTAATCTAGGGTTTCCATCATAAGTATGTGTATCGTCGAGCTTTTGGTGGTTTGAGAACACAGTGAGATCAGAAATGGGCGGCTTGATTTCTAGTAGCGGTGGTGAGCTAATCACCCATTGATAAAAGCGTTGCAGTTCGGTCATCGGTTCCTCGTAAACTTCAGTCATCTGTTCTCTAGAAACAGAGTGGAAGGGCTTTCGACATTCTACCCGTAAATTGATATAACGACGTTATTATAAAGGTAAGCTGGAAATAAAAATGAATAACTTACAATTAGAAAAGCTACTTAACGAAAAACTGCAGCCACAGCAGATTAAAGATTACTGTCCGAATGGCCTTCAAGTCGAAGGTGCTTCTGAAGTCAAGCGTATTGTTACTGGTGTGACGGCTTCGCAAGCTTTGATTAATAAAGCGGTAGAATTGAACGCTGATGCTTTGTTGGTTCATCACGGTTTCTTTTGGAAAGGCGAGCCGGAAGCCATTTGCGGCATGAAAGGCAAACGCATTCGCACTCTGATTAAGAATGACATTAACCTTTTGGGTTATCACTTACCTCTCGATATCCATCCTGAACTTGGTAACAACGCCAAACTCGCTGAACTGCTTGATATTGAAGTAGAAGGTGGCTTGGAAGGGCACCCACAATCGGTTGCTATGTTTGGTAGATTAAAGACACCGATGACTGGTGCTGAGTTTGCGGCAAAAATTGATCAAGTACTGAATCGTAAGCCGCTACATATTGCTCCTGAAAACGCAGATAAAGTGATTGAAACGGTGGGGTGGTGTACTGGCGGCGGTCAAGACTACATTGAGCTTGCTGCTTCTCAAGGTATTGATGCATTTATCTCTGGTGAAATTTCTGAGCGCACAACTTACTCGGCTCGCGAGCAAGACATCCATTATTTTGCTGCAGGTCACCATGCGACAGAACGCTACGGCGTGAAGGCACTAGGTGAGTGGCTAGCAAAAGAGCACGGCTTGGATGTTGAGTTTATCGATATTGATAACCCGGTGTAAAGCAGATGCTAGATGAGGGATACGAGTAGAGAGTATCCCTTAAACCTTTGAGGAACTTCGAAAGTTTTTCTATACGCTTCGTGAGATCCCCAACTCGCTCGTCCCTCGTTTTTGGGGATGACGGCATAGTTTGTTCCTATCATCATTCCCTAAACTGACGAAGGAAGGAGTAGGGAATCTCTTTGGGCTATCTACTCGTTGAATGAGATCCCCAACTCGCTCGTACCTCGTTTTGGGGTATAACGAGCAACTATAAATTTGTATCCGTCTATGCGACGCGCCAGTCCGAACGCTAAAGGTGGATATCCGAATCCGTCATTCCCTAGACTGACGAAGGAGGGAGTAGGGAATCTCTTTGGGCTATCTACTCGTTGAATAAGATCCCCAACTCACTCGTTCCTCGCTCTTGAGGATGACAGTGTTGCGAGCATAAAAGAAAAGGGTTGATGCTTTCGCATCAACCCTTTTTAACAATCATACTTTAATCGCAATTATTCACGTTCATGAAGTGCTTTAAAGTCACGTTGCTCTTCACCAGTGTATAGCTGACGAGGACGACCGATACGGTTTGTTGGGTCGCTGTGCATTTCGTTCCAGTGTGCAATCCAACCGATAGTACGAGACATCGCGAAGATTACTGTAAACATAGACACTGGAATGCCGATAGCTTTCAGAATGATACCTGAGTAGAAGTCTACGTTCGGGTATAGTTTCTTAGAAACGAAGTATTCATCAGAAAGAGCGATACGCTCAAGCTCCATTGCTACGTCAAGTAGTGGATCTTGGATGTTTAGCTCTTTAAGTACTTCGTGACACGCTTCGCGCATTACTGTTGCACGTGGATCGTAGTTCTTGTAAACGCGGTGACCGAAGCCCATCAAACGGAATGGGTCATCTTTGTCTTTCGCTTTTGCAACATACTCTTCGATGTTATCTACGCTACCGATCTCTTCAAGCATACGTAGACATGCTTCGTTTGCACCACCGTGAGCTGGGCCCCAAAGTGACGCGATACCTGCTGCGATACATGCAAACGGGTTAGCACCAGATGAACCGGATAGACGTACTGTAGATGTTGAAGCGTTTTGTTCGTGGTCTGCGTGTAGGGTGAAAATCTTATCCATTGCACGAGCTACGATAGGGTTTACTTCGTACTCTTCACATGGGTTTGCAAACATCATGTGTAGGAAGTTTTCTGCGTAGCTTAGGTCGTTGCGTGGGTAGATAAACGGCTGACCAATAGAATATTTGTAACACATTGCTGCCAGTGTTGGCATTTTTGAAATTAGACGGTAAGCCGCAATTTCACGGTGTGTATCGTTGTTGATATCAAGTGAGTCGTGGTAGAACGCAGCTAGAGCGCCTACTACACCACACATTACAGCCATAGGGTGAGCATCACGACGGAAGCCGTGGAAGAAACTAGCAATTTGCTCGTGTACCATAGTGTGACGTGTCACGGTAGTCTTGAACTTTTCGTATTCAGCTCGAGATGGGGCTTCACCGTAAAGAAGTATGTAACATACTTCTAAGTAATCAGCGTTATTGGCAAGTTGGTCAATTGGATAACCACGGTGTAAAAGGATACCTTTACCACCGTCAATAAAAGTGATTTGAGACTCACAAGATGCAGTGGCAAGAAAACCAGGGTCAAAAGTGAAAAAACCATTAGAACCTAGTGTACGAACATCGATCACTGGAGTACCTAGTACACCTTCTGTAATCGGCAGCTCGATTGGCGCTTGACCTTCGATGTGAAGGGTAGCTTTCTTATCCGCCATAACAATCTCCTTTGTTTATTATTTAATCCGTCCAGGATGTTTATGTGCCATTTTTTTACTGGTCTTACGTGGGAAAGTCAATTTTTCTGCAGCTTTGTGTGCACTTGTTAGTGTTTTTTACATTAATTTCGTTAAAAATCTGGTCTGTGTAGCATTATTTGTTACATCAATTGTATTAGAATGTTGCCGACCGTATAGTGGCGATGAAAAATTTGGTTAAAACCTTATAAATGCAAGGCTAAGAAGAAATGTGAGGTGTCTATCTTAATCTTGCTGTTAACAATTATTTTACAATTATCTAAGGCTCAACTTCGGTTATT
>NZ_MCYD01000576.1:0-1882 GCF_002876325.1 Vibrio sp. 10N.261.52.A1 | reverse complement strand
GGAGTTTGAGTGGTAGCTTCAATCGCACGGTCTAGAAAGCTCAGTGAGCCTTCAGCAGCTTCCGGTTGCGCTTGATTTTCAGTTTCAGTACTCATTACTCAGCTCCTTCTTCTTTAATGCCAAGCTCATCAGAAAGAGCATTGATCGTATCTGCACTTTGTAGAACTTCTTTCAGCAGTTTCTCTAGGTCACGAGAACGATCGGCTTTAGAAAGAAGTACCTTCAGTTGATTGCGGGTTTCGACAAGTTTCTTAAGCGGTTCAACCTGTTCGATGATCGCTTCAGGTTCGAAGTCTTTCATTGAATCGAACTTAAGGTTCGCTTCAAATTGGCTGTCATCGCCAGCAAGTACGTTATCTACTTTTAGGGATAGTTCAGGGCCAACGCGCTTCATTACTGTGTCGAAGTTGTCTTTATCAACGTTGTAGAAGGTACGATCTTCCACTTCTTCTTTGTCTTGTTTATGGCCTGAGTAGTCACCAATAACCCCAACAACAAAAGGGAGCTCTTTGGTTTCTACAGCGCCATTAGTCTCAACGTCATAGGTAATACTTACGCGGTTCTTACTTACGCGTTTATGTTGGGAATTTAGTGCCACGGTAACTCTCCTTGTTTAATTACTTAGCAGTCGAAGTGACTTTAGCTGTAGTAGCATCGAAGCCAACCTCAGGGCCTTTCTCGATCTTACCGCCGTCTGCTTCAATGTAGTAAGCCTTAGAAATCTCGGTGTAGGTTAAGCTGAAAGATTCGCTGGGAAGGGAACCGTCAGTACCTGACATGTTATAGCTAGACATACGAGCCATTTTTAGCGTTAGAATTAGGTATGGATCAGCACCAGAACCTTCACGGTTTGGTTTTGTCATCACGATTTCAACGGTGCGACCTTCTGGACCTGGCGCGTATAAGAATGTGGTTAGATGTGGTGTTGCACCATCACAGCCACGAGTCATGTTGACTTCACCAAGAGCAACCATACCTTGGTCCGCATTGTTCGCATTACCTACATCGATACCAACACCACGAACAGCGCTCCAAGAAATACTATCAAGAGCAAAGAAACCATCTTTGCCACCGATTTTTTCTACGGTTGCTGCACCTTTTGGTGTCGTACCATCAATTCTCATAAAAATAGAAGCCATTACTTTCTCCTTGCTGACGCATTAATGTGCTTTACCACTCAAAATCTTGCAGGCTGCTCGATGATGAGTCGGAAGTAGATTCAGATGTTTGGTTTGTATCTGTGGTGCTATTTGAACTATCGGGAACTGACGTTACATCCGCTGGCTCTTCAATAGTCGGTTTTGCTGGCGGAGTTGCCTCCGGAGCAGAAGTCATTACAGGAACCGATTTACCTGACAAATCCATCTTGTCTAGGTTGTCCATTCCGGTCATTTGATTGATTTGGGCAATCACATTTTGTTCATTGCCAATCATCTCTTGGAGCAACTCAGGAAAGCTCATATATCCCCAACGAATAGAGCGCTCGAGTAAGAATGCGATAGGACTATGAGGCTCAGTCTCTTTAAAGTATTCGGCGATCTTTCTAATCTCTTGGAAGGCATGATCACGATTCACAATACCGTTGATGCACGATACGTTCTGCACGATAGCTTGATTCTGAGTTACCTGAACATTTGACGCATGAGATTGTGCTTGGTTTGTTTGGGCTGCTTGCCCGAAATCTTGGCTGACTGTTGTTGCTGAATTAGTGTCATTGGAGGCCACATCACCTTTTTCAAATGCCGCAGGTATCGAATCGCTTTCTGCTATGACTTCTGACGAGGCTTTGAGCACATGTAAATCGTCATCTAAAGGCCAAGGTGTGAATTTTTCACCCACTAGGAAGTGTATCGCCTTGATGAGGTCACGAACGTTGGCCTTG
>NZ_MCYD01000575.1:0-9697 GCF_002876325.1 Vibrio sp. 10N.261.52.A1 | reverse complement strand
AATGAGCGAAGAAGACGGTATGAAAGTGGCAGAGCTTGAAAGCGAGTTCGCTGAAATGGATGGCTATACAGCGGAAAGTCGTGCTGGCGATATTCTTATTCAAGCGGGTATTGAAGAAGAGCTTCATTTTGGCCTGATGCAGCAAGTGGCTCCAGGTTGGAAACTGCGTGTGCTTTTGGCGCAAGCATTGTTTGCGAACCCAGATATTCTGTTACTTGATGAACCGACCAACAACTTGGACATTCACACCATCAACTGGCTTGCTGAAGAGTTAAACCAGCGTAAATGTACAATGATCATCATTTCGCACGATAGACACTTCCTGAACTCGGTATGCACGCACATGGCGGACATCGATTACGGTGAACTTCGTATCTACCCAGGTAACTACGAGTACTTCCTAGAAGCATCGGGTTTACGTCGTGAACAACTTCTGGCTTCTAATGCGAAGAAGACAGCCGAAATCAACGAGCTACAGGACTTCGTGAACCGTTTCGGTGCCAACGCATCGAAAGCGAAGCAAGCGAGTTCTCGTGCTAAGAAGATGGAAAAGATCACTCTTGATGAAGTGAAGTCGTCGAGCCGTATGAGTCCGTCGATTAACTTCGGCGAAGGTAAGAAGCTACACCGCCAAGCGCTTGAGCTTCAAGAGCTAGGCCACGGTTTCGAAGGCGAGACGCTATTTGCTGGTGGTAATTTGTTACTTGAGGCGGGCACGCGCCTTGCGGTTATCGGTGAGAACGGCGTGGGTAAAACCACTTTACTACGCTGTCTAGTTGGTGAATTGGAGCAAAACCAAGGTATCGTAAAATGGTCAGAAAACGCATCAGTCGGCTACTGCCCGCAAGATAGCAGTGCAGACTTTGACAACGACTTGAGCATATTCGATTGGATTTCACAGTGGCGTACAGCGAAGCACGATGACTTAATGGTACGCGGCATTCTAGGTCGTCTGCTGTTTACTGCTGATGATGCAAACAAGAAAGCACGTAACTGTTCTGGTGGTGAGAAGAACCGTCTGTTATTTGGCAAGCTAATGATGCAAGACATTAATGTTCTTGTGATGGACGAACCAACGAACCACATGGATATGGAAGCGATCCAAGCGCTAAATGATGCGCTGAAGGTTTATCCAGGTACGCTTATTTTTGTGAGTCACGACCGTGAGTTTGTATCTTCACTGGCAACACACATCATTGATGTGAAAGACCAGCAATTAGTGAGTTTCCAAGGTACTTATGAAGAGTACCTAGATCACCAGAAAAAGATGCTGATGGTTAACCTGTAACTATCACTATGCGAGACAAGTTGAGGTATGTGAACTGACACTAATGGTTCACCACCAGAAGAAAACAAAGCCCCCGAGCACTGCTGTGGTCGGGGGCTTTTTGTTGGTTTCTGGCCAATAATCTTATTAGTACTTGAACAACTGAACTTGGGTATTCAATTGTTGGGCGATGCCACGTAATTCTTCTGAAAGGTGACGCGAGTTATCGGCTTCCGTCGACATCTTGTCTGACACATCATTAACTAATTGGATGTTTTTGCTTACTTCGCCAGTCACGGTTCTTTGCTCAGATGCCGCATTCGAGATGTGTGACGCCATATCAGAGATCTGCTGGATCGATGTTGCGATCTCTTCAAGCGCTGTGGTGGCATTGTTCGCATCATCAACACTAGATTGAGCTAAGTCTTGGCTACGCTGCATTGATTCAACGGCACTAACACTGTTTTTCTGCAGAGTCTCAATCATTTCACGAATCTCATCAGTAGAGCTGTGAGTACGTTGAGATAGCACACGAACTTCATCTGCAACCACTGCGAAACCACGACCTTGCTCACCAGCACGTGCCGCTTCAATCGCTGCATTAAGTGCAAGTAGGTTAGTTTGCTCTGCGATGTCTGAAATTGTTGAAAGGATCGCGTTAATGTCTAGGGCATTCTTTTCAAGCTCTTGAATGATGCCCGATGCATTTTCTACCTGTTGTGCAAGGTTAGTGATTGAATCTTGATTACGAATAATCACACGCTTGCCTTGCTCACAGTTTTCAGTAGAACTGATCGCTGAATCTGCTGTCATCTGTGCGTTGTTTGCCACTTCCTCAGCCGTTGCCGACATCTCGTGAACTGCGGTTGCGATTTGCGAGATCTCATGCAGTTGAACTGTTAGGCCATCGCTCGTTTGGCGAGCAACATTGGTACTGACTTCAGATTGCTCGTTCAATTGGCTAGAAGAGTCTGCGATATCACGGACAATCTCTTGCAGCTTAGCGATGAACGCATTCACGTGATGAGCCAGTGTGCCTATTTCGTCCTTGCTGTTGACGGTAATACGTTGGGTTAAATCACCATCGCCTTTAGACAGTGCTTCCATTGCTGAACTTAACGTTGTTAGCGGTGCGAGTGCTTTCTTAATGACAAACATTGCCACAAATGCAATAACGGCAAGCTGAATCAGGCCAAAGATGGCCGATTGGCGAAGCAACGAGCGGTAAGAAGCAAAAGATTGGGATTTATCGATAACGACAGTGAAGTACCAGTCGGTATGAGGAACTTTTTTCGCTGAAAGCAGAGACTCCGCGCCGTCGATGCTCATCTCCTCAAAACCCGGATCTTGAGATAGCGATTTGATCTTATTCGCAGTGAGGTTTTGTGAGACGTTAGCAACTGATTTAAGCGTAAGGTCACGGTCTCTGTGGGCAACAATTTTACCATTTCCATCGACAAGGAATGCGTAAACGCCTGGCTGCTCAATGCTTACAACATCGTTAATCAACGTATTTAGGTTAAGATCTGCACCAATAACACCTGAATACCCGTTGGTATTGAAAGGGCTGGCAATGGTCACGACAAGGTCATTGGTTGCCACATCGACGTAGGGTTCAGTTACTACTGTTTTGCCTGTAGACATTGGCACTTTGTACCAGTCGCGAGTGCGAGGGTCATAACCTTCGGGTACGGGCAAATCGACACCTTGTAGGAAACGGCCGTTAGAAAGTCCAGCATACGCAATTTGGAATCGACCTGCGTTAGTACTTTGGGTGAAATAGCTTTTTGGATCGTCCGTGTATTTGAACGCGTCTTTCGCTGCATTTACAACGTTAATACGACCTTCTATCCACTTTTCAATTCCAGAAACATTGGCCTCGGTAAGCGTGGTCGAATACTGTTGGATAGAGCGGTAAGTTTCGTTCAACAGTTGCTTGCCAGTGATATAAGTTTGAATCATCGTCATGGCGAAGATAATGACAACAAACATCAATGTTAGTTTGTTCTTAATAGAAATGCTGCTTACACCCATTAAGGTACTCCATTTTCAGCAAAATTTTCGCAAAGAGTACCAGTACGCCATACTGCAGTAAAGCTGTTTTATCAATTGGCATTTATTAATAATTTAATTGTATAAAAGGTACTAGAGCGGATGTGGTTGGATGGCCCAAATCAAGAATAGAACGCAGCGTGTCGTGAAGCTGTTTGTATAAAACTGATGGTAAAGGATGAGAACGAAAAAAGGCTAACAGATAAAGAACCTATTAGCCTTAAAAATCATGCTGTAAATGAATAATCAATAAGAATTAGCCACTTACATTAGGGTGTATAGTGAGCTTAGAAGCCGAATCGAGCAGACATTAACAGCTGATGTCCGTATGTACCGTTATTGCGCATATCTAGACCAACAGACAGTTGTTCTGTTGAATGGAAACGGGCACCAATACCCACGATTGAGCGAGTATCATCATTGTCGATCAGTTGACCAAGGCGAGCGTTAACTTCAACGTTTGCCATTAACCATGCTCTTAAGCCTAGGTTAATTTCAGTCTTGATGTGGTTGTCGTCATTGCGCTCAATGTTGTGAAGTAGCATTTGGCCAGTCACATCAGCAAATTGACTAATTGGACCGTTAAAACCCATACCGACAGCAGCATCCCAATCGCTTTCAAATTCTGAATCGATGCGAGCTACAAAGTGTGAGTTCTGAGTAAACATGGTTGTGACTTCACCACCGAAAGTACTAGGGCTGGTACCCATGCGCAGCTCGAATGTGTTGTAGTTAAAGTTGTTTGCAGACGCAGAGAATGAACACAGTGCAGCTAGTCCTAAAAGGACAGTCTTGTTAGTGCAACCTAGCATGGTGACTCCATATAAATGTATTTTGCGGCAGTATAATACAAAAAAGCCTGCAATATGCAGGCCAATTTATTTGAAGTCGTTAGTTTTATATTTATCGGTTATAGAATTTGGATGTGGTCAACCTCGATTTCCGGTGTTTTGCCACCTTCGTATTCACCGAAGATACGTACTTTGGTATCTGCTGTTAACGGTTGTGCTAGACGGATATCGTCGTCCAGTTCAATTTGAATTTCGCTCTGGCCGTCAGAGAAGATAAATGTGTCGTTCTTAAGTTGACGAACAATCTTGCCGTCTACAATCGCGTCTTGCTCAGAAAACATGCTTGTGTCTGCAAGTAGGGTCGCGACAGAAACGGTTTCAATAGGTCCTGTGTAAGCAATAGAGCTCTCGTGCTTATTGTCTTTATGGTCACCAGCCATTGCGAAAGTTGGAGCAAGGATAATAGTGGTTGCGATAGCTAATACAGTTTTGTTCATGGTGAATCCCTTAATGTTGTTTGTTAGTTGAAACGTTTTGTTTCGATGAGGCTATTAAACAACACTCGGTTTGAATCTAGAGTGAGTAACACATTCATTTTCCATTCATTTTATTGAGCATCGAGTCGCCAATGACGTTAAGATGGTTAAAGAGAAGTATTGCCTGCGGGCTGAGAAACTAAGGATTTAAGTACGAATGCGAGCACCATTGAACGCCCTTATGGTTCAGGGAACCACATCAGATGCCGGAAAAAGTGTATTGGTGGCAGGTTTATGCCGTGTTTTGGCTAGGAAAGGAATTAAAGTGGCACCTTTTAAGCCACAGAACATGGCTTTGAATAGTGCCGTGACCAAAGACGGTGGCGAAATTGGCCGCGCTCAAGCCGTTCAGGCACAAGCTTGTAATATTGAACCTTCAGTGCACATGAACCCTGTATTGCTTAAACCCAATTCTGATACTGGCGCTCAAGTGATTCTGCAAGGGCGTGCATTAAGTAACATGGAGGCTACGGGCTACCATGATTATAAGAAAGTCGCGATGAATACAGTAATCGATTCTTTTGATCGACTTTTGGATGAATACGAAAGCGTGATGATCGAAGGGGCGGGAAGTCCTGCAGAAATCAACCTTCGCGAGAATGATATCGCGAACATGGGATTCGCTGAAAAGGCAGACATCCCAGTGATTATTGTGGCTGATATTGACCGTGGTGGTGTATTTGCGCACCTGTATGGCACATTAGCTCTGTTATCTGAATCTGAACAAGCTCGTGTAAAAGGGTTTGTGATTAACCGTTTTAGAGGCGATATCGCGCTGCTTCAGTCGGGCCTTGATTGGCTAGAAGAGAAAACGGGCAAGCCTGTAATAGGTGTTTTGCCATATCTGCATGGTTTTAATTTGGAAGCTGAAGATGCCATTACCTCCGCTCAAGAGTCCGATGGAGAGGCTAAGCTAAAAGTCGTGGTACCTGTTCTAACACGAATCAGCAACCATACGGACTTTGACGCGTTGCGACTTAATCCTTCGATTGATCTTCGTTACGTCGGTAAAGGTGAGCGTTTGAACAACGCTGATTTGATCATCTTACCGGGTACTAAGTCAGTAAGAGCCGATTTGGATTACTTGAAGCAGCAAGGTTGGGACAAAGACATTCAGCGTCACCTGCGTTTAGGTGGCAAAGTGATGGGCATATGTGGTGGTTATCAGATGCTCGGTAATCTTATCCACGATCCTGATGGCGTTGAAGGCGAGCCGGGAAGCAGTGAAGGGTTAGGGTACCTTGATGCTGAAACCACGTTAACGCAACAGAAAACGTTAACGAACGTGCTTGGGAATTTAAGCCTAAATGGAAAGTCAGCACCAGTAAAAGGGTATGAAATTCACGTAGGTAGGACTGATGTCAATGAAATGGCATTACCGGTTCAGTTAGAATCTGGCAACCTTGATGGCGCGATAAACTCAGACAACTCGATATTTGGTACCTACTTGCACGGTATATTAGATAACAGCGATGCGTTATCCCTGATTTGTGAATGGGCAGGTGCTAATGAAGTAGCAGCGATTGACCACGAACAACTGAAAGAGTTGGGTATTAATCGAATTGCCAATGCCATCGAAGACCACTTAAATCTTGACCTGCTTTGGCCTGAGCTGAAACAAACTGGCCAAGAAATTAAAAGAACAACAGATAAGTGAGAGCAATGAAAAATCTAGTCACTCTTCTAGCGGTAGCGTTAACCACCTCATTGAGTTCTGCTCATGCTTTGGCTGCCGAAAAACTCCGTGTCTATGCGGCATCGTCTATGACTAATGCAGTAAATCTGTTAGTTGAAGAGTTTGAGAAAAACCATTCTGTTGACGTTATTCCTGTCTATGCCAGCACATCTTCATTAGTACGACAGATCGAAAGAGGTGCACCAGCAGACATCTTTATCTCGGCAAATGAAAAATGGATGACTCATCTTGTCGATCGAAACTATGTTTCTAGTGACAATGTCACAAATCTTTGTGAGAACGAGCTTGTGCTAATTTCTCCAAAGGAAGAGCCAATTTCATTTGATATTTCAAAAGGTGATCAGTGGTCTAAACTTCTTGATAATGAAAGGCTTGCGGTTGGCAATACCATGTCGGTTCCTGCTGGTATCTATGCGAAAGAAGCGCTAGAAAAACTGGCTGTTTGGGATGAGGTCAAGACACGGTTAGCACCAAGTAATAACGTTCGTATGGCATTGGCGTTGGTAGAGCGCAATGAAGCTAAGCTCGGTATTGTTTACAAAACGGATGCGCTACTATCTAAGGAAGTGAGTCTTGTATCGACGTTCCCGGCAGATTTGCATACACCTATACGTTACCCTGTAGCGAAACTGAGTGACCAAGCGGTTGCTCAGGAGTTCTATACTTTCCTTAGTAGCGAGCAAGCGAAGGACATTTTGAACAGTTTTGGTTTTGAAGTGCGTTAAATGATGTATTTATCGGAATACGAATACCAAGCCTTAATGCTGAGTTTGAAAGTGGCTGGATTTGCCATCCTATGGCTGATCCCAATCGGGATTGGCCTCGCGTGGCTGCTTGCTAAAAAGCAGTTTGTGGGAAAAAGCATTCTAGAGAGTATTGTTCACCTACCTTTGGTGTTGCCTCCAGTGGTGATTGGCTATTTGTTGCTGGTGATGATGGGTAGACAAGGCATTATCGGCTCTTGGCTGAATGAGGTGTTTGGTATCGTATTCAGCTTTAGTTGGAAAGGCGCGGCATTAGCCTGTGTCGTAGTTGCACTGCCATTAATGGTTCGTTCAATTCGTTTAAGCTTAGAAACGGTCGATAGTAAATTGGAAGAGGCGGCCGCCACATTAGGTGCTTCACCAGTCAGAGTATTCTTTACTATCACCTTGCCTTTAATGATCCCTGGGATCATTACGGGAACCATGCTTTCATTTGCGCGAAGTCTTGGTGAGTTTGGTGCTACGATCAGTTTTGTATCCAATATCCCGGGTGAAACTCAAACCATTCCACTGGCTATGTACACGTTTATTGAAACCCCAGGTGCTGAAATGGAAGCCGCACGCCTGTGTGCGATTTCTATTGTGATAGCGCTGGGTTCATTGATGTTGTCTGAATGGTTAAACAGAAAGTCGGCACAACGTTTGGGAGGTAACGCATGAGTGCTTTGATCCTCCAATACCAACAGCAGCTTGGTGAAACCTTCTTCGATATCGACTTAGAACTGCCAAGCCGTGGTATCACGGCGATCTTTGGTCGCTCTGGCGCGGGTAAAACCTCTTTAATCAATGCCATTAGTGGCCTTAAACAACCAGACAAAGGTTTGATCAGTGTGTCGGGGACAACCTTGTTCGACAGTGTACAAGGGATAAACTTGCCAACGCATAAGCGCAATGTCGGCTATGTATTCCAAGAGTCAAGGCTGTTCCCTCATATGAAAGTATCGGCGAATCTTAAATACGGTGTTAAAGGCACAGATAAAGCGCACTTTGATCAGATCGTGTCTCTGCTTTCATTAAACTCGTTGCTAGATCGTTATCCGGCTCGTTTATCTGGCGGAGAGAAGCAGCGTGTGGCAATTGGCCGAGCTCTGTTATCTAAGCCAAGTATTTTGTTGATGGATGAGCCATTGGCATCTCTTGATTTACCTAGAAAGCGTGAAGTGATGCCGTTTCTGGAGAACTTATCCGAGACCGTACAAATTCCGATTATTTACGTCACTCACAGCCTCAACGAAATCTTACGATTGGCGAATCACTTGGTCATCATTGACCAAGGTAAGGTAGTGTCGTCTGGTGTGACCGAACAGGTATGGGCGTCACGTGCGATGCAGCCTTGGCAGTCTTTCTCAGAGCAAAGCTCACTGTTTGAAGCGAAACTGGCAGAGCACAACGACGATTACGCTTTGTCTCGTTTAATGCTCGGAAAGTCTACGTCTTTGTGGGTTCAGAAAGTGTCGAGTGAGATTGGGGCTACCGTAAGGCTTCAGGTCAGGGCAAATGATGTCTCAATCACGCTAGAGGAGCCAAAAGGCACTTCAATCCGTAACATTCTTCCTGTGTCGATTAAAAGCGTAGAGACGCATCAACAAGGGAGCAATAAGCAGAGTGTGGCGGTTGAGTTGGAATTGGAGTCTGGCTGTTATCTATGGGCAACCATTACTTCTTGGGCATTGAATGAGCTTGACCTTAAAGTCGGCCAGCAAGTATTTGCCCAGATTAAGGGCGTGAGTGTAGCTCAAAGGGACATTGCCTTTACTCATTAAAAGTTAACGCGACTTGCCTGCTTTGAAGTTCTTGTTTGAAGTTATTGGCTTTAGATTAGGTAAAACTCGATCTTGATTCCATGAATGGGAACATGCGTCATTTTTATACGCTATAAACTTCGGTTTTGAGCCACACTGTATGAGTGCAAAGTCATATTATTTGCACAGCGCAAGAGCGGCGTGAAGTATTGATGAGTCGCAGATAAGCGACCAATAGAAAAAGCAGTGGATATAAAAAAGCCGCTTGTTTAAAGCAACAGGCGGCTTAGCATTAGTATCACTGTTTGCGTTCAACCTAATTTAAGGTTGAGCAACGGCTTATTTAGTGAAAACTTCTTTAAAATCAAGCTTCAAGATAGCATCACGACGAGCTTTCTTGATTTGTTTAACCATGTCTTTTACACAGTTATGTAGAACTTGGTCTAGTAGTTGAGCGCGGTACTCTTCTTTTTCTTCGTCAGTCATGCCTTCTGGAAGTTTAAGAGTAGGGAACTCTTCCATCACGTTAACACCAGCGAAAGCTTGGCTAACCGTGATTAGAGCGTGGAACTGCTCGAAGTTGTCCAAAACATTTTGTGCGCTTGCTGGCAGGCTGTCCCAAGCTTCGCGTACTGCTTCTTCAGACACTTCATGAATAGAAGTAACCATAAAGTGCATCTCTTTTGGCACTTCATCAAATTCGATAACTTGGCGAAGTTCAGGAGAGATTGTGGTTAAATCGATTTCTTGTTGCTCTGTGTTTGTAGCGTCTGACATAGTATTTCTCTTTAAAAAGAAACAATGCTAAAAAGATCTGTAAAAAAGTCAATATAATATAGAGATTAGGGC
>NZ_MCYD01000574.1:0-246 GCF_002876325.1 Vibrio sp. 10N.261.52.A1 | reverse complement strand
GTCTTCTTCGCTCATTTCAGGCAAAGAGTAAATACGGTCACGCTCTTGTTTTACTTCCCATAACTTTCTGTCGCCCATGATCACAACGTCGATTACGCTGTACTGCTCAAAAGCAAACTGATCTTGGCTCAATACGCCCAGTTTTTCCCCAGGAGTAATGGAAACGTTGCCTGAGCTCGGCGCTAGCGCACCACTTAGGATTTTCATGAACGTCGATTTGCCGCAACCATTGGCGCCAATCAAACC
>NZ_MCYD01000573.1:0-8262 GCF_002876325.1 Vibrio sp. 10N.261.52.A1 | reverse complement strand
GATTACGCTGCTTTGCTATCACGTTCGGAATTTCGATGCTACCGATACGTGTACCACCCGTAAACCAACGTGGTGTCGCGACTTCGATATTCAAAATCACTTGTTCATTAACGCTTACCTTAACCGGCGTTATTTTATCGCCCGGTTTCGGTTTTTCTCCTACCCATGCGATAAGCTCAACATCACCACTGCGCTGAAGATCATAAATATCACGAGCGTAGGCTGAAGAGGAACACAAGGTGATAAGCAGAGCCATCAACATAACGACGAAACCATGCTGTACATGACTTAACGGCTTAACTGAGTTCGAATCTCTAGAGTAACTGAGAGACAAAAACTGACAATAACTCATTACTTTTGCTCCTCGTTAGATACTGGTGATGGTTCACGCAATTGGATTTGAAATTTAGCGCGAAGGAAGTATTTAGGATCCGCTTCCACTCGCTTTAACCACTTATCGGCGAGCTCTTGACTACCAAGAATCTCATTCGCATTGAGCGTTTCTTTAAGCATTAATTCCGCAACCGTCTCTTCTTCTGCACCATCCCCCGTGCGAGGTTTATCGTCATCCAGTTCAAATGACTCTTCGGGTCCATCCGTCGTGCCCGCTTGGCTTTCACTGGTTCGGTTGACTTCTTCAACAATGCCATTAACCACGGCTAAGTTGTGCTGAACGTCAGGCTTTAAATTAGGGTCAAGGTCAGGCTTATCATTTAAACTTTTCAGCAAATCTCGTGCAGCCAGATACTCTCGTTGTCTAGCTAGAGCACTGGCCGCATTGTATAAGCCAAAATCACTGTCGACTTGTAAGAACGCGCTATGGGCAAGCTTAAACTCGCGTGCGTAGTAGTAAGCGACACCTTTCCTAAGTGGATCCTCAAAGTGTTTCGCAGCTTCTAAATACTGTTGTTGGTTTAGCAATCGCTGACCCTGTTGGTCTGGTGTCAGCCATAAATCCCACCACCATTGGGCGGTTTTATCCCAAGCCGATAACGTTTCCACTTCAGCAGGTCTATCCGCCGTAAGTTGAACCGTTTTTGCCATTGAGTTTGGCGCATAAAAAGCACCTGTCGTAACAACTCCAATTAGACACCACTGCACGAGCCAGCCTTTACGGAACCAAAGCAACATGATGAAGGCAATTGGGAACAACAATCCGTAGCCCATATCTTTCCAAGGCATCGAAGATTCGCCATTGAGCTGCATGTTACGTTCAACCGCACTGTTAAGCGCTTTGATGTCAGAGTCATCTACCGTCACTTCAATCAAGCGACCACCGGTAGCCTTGGCTAACGAGCTCAATGAATCAAGGTCTACTGGGTTATTACTCACAATTTGGCTATTACCTGCGGCCAAGATCAACAGCTGGTAACTGTTTTCATTAAAGAACTGTTCGTACGCCTTGATAGTTGTAGGATTCACACCATCAGATACTAACAACACGGTTGAGCCTGGCTCACCAGACAATTGTTGTTGAACCAAAGGCAGGGCTTTCTCAGCCGCTTTACCATCAACAGGCATAATTTCAGGGGTAATTGCCGCCAAAAACGGCTCGAAAACTTTGCTATCTTGAGTCACCGGCATCGCGACATGAGCACTTCCTGCATACACAACTAGACCTGTATTACCGCCTTTGCGCGCCGCCAATAAGTCTCGAATTTTTTGCTTCGAGCGCTCAAAGCGACTAGGGGGTAAATCCTTTTCTAGCATGGATTCGCTGTTATCAAGTACCACCAACATCGAGGCTTTGTCTTCACCAAATGGCGATGCTTCACGCTGCCACGTTGGCCCTGAGCAAATAATGATCGCGATAGTCACGATAACCATCAGTAGCTTGAGTGGTAGTTGTTTGCGCCACCCGGTCTCACCGATCGTCAGCGCATTACGTAAATGCTCTGGCAGAATATCTTTCCAGCTCGGTTTGGTCTCTTCTCGCCAACGTAACCAAAGTAAGAAAAACATCGGCACGAATGCTAAGAGCCAGAGTGGGCGAATAAAATGAAACTGAGTAAAAAACTGTTGAACTGCGAGAGAATCAAACATCACTCTCTCCTTTCGTTTCAAGGTTCGACAAACGAACGGCACGGCGACGTCTTACCGTTGCTAGGCTAAATGCAGTGAGATACATGACGACAACGACCGCCATCAGATAGTGGTGTAAGCCCTGCTTTGGTCGATATGTTGTACTTTCATATAACTGGGGTTCAAGTTGACCGATCTGTTCGTAGGCTGTACTGAGTTCATCACGGTTAAGCGCTTCAAACGCCTCACCGCCAGATTCAGAGGCTATTCGATTGATGGTCTCCATATCCAAAGCAACTTCTCCGACAGTCTGAGGATCTCCCATCGCAATCACGTGGATACGTACACCTTTTGCCTTGGCAACCTTTGCAGCATCGATAGGTTCGACAAAGCTGCCCGTATCATTACCGTCCGTAAGAACAATCACGACTTTCTCACGCTCGATATCGTTTTGGGCCTGTTCGGCAGACATTTGCATACCGCTCTGCTCAAACACTTTTATCGCTAAGCCAATCGCATCGCCCAAATGAGTGCTCTGCCCGGCCATCGCCACATCTGTTTGATTTAAGAGCTCAAGCCATACATCTTGATCGGCAGTAAATGGAGTTTGCACAAACGCAGCATCACCAAACAAGATCAAACCTAAGCGGTCGCCTTTTCTGGTTTTCGCAAAGTCCGCCAACACCTCTTTCGTTGCCTCCAAACGTGAGATTTTCTTGCCTTGCTTAGATGTGAAGTCTTTCTCTGCCATTGATCCAGATAAATCAACAACCACCATGACATCCCGACCAAGCTGTTCACGAACCTGAGGCTCACCTAGAATGGTTGGCTTAGCCAGAGCGCAAACAACCAACACCCAAGTAATGATGAGTGTGGTACGTTGCCACCAGCTTGGCGTCAATTGACTTGCCCCTTCAGAAGGTGCTTCGCCAATCGCTTCTACCAATTCGTGGAAGAACGGCACTTTAATAGCCATTTGTTTGGTTCGATAAGCCGGCACCGCTAAGTAGACCAACAGAGGCAAAGGCAGCGCAACGAACCACAACGGATGTGCAAATTCAAAACTAGAAGAGAAGAGACTAATCATTTACTTGCCCCTCAACCGCCAGTTGAACATCAGGCTTATGGAGCTTTAACCACATCATTGAGGTTTGAATCACTTCCGAGCGCTGTTCAAAGGTCAAGCGTACCTTTGGATCAATGAGGCTTTGCATCCATAGTTCTGAGATTTCCTCGGCAAAGAATGCGTTGTTACTCTCTGTTTGCGTGTTGACAGGAAGGTGAGCATTCAAACGTTTTACATAAGCTTGTCCAAACAACTTTGCATTGCTGCTGTCTAAATAACGGAGTACAACTTTAAGCACTTTAAAAGCCTGCTCAGGGGAGTTTTTGTCTCTCGCATCCAATAACATCAATTCATTAAGTGCTTCTTTTCGGTAGCGATTATTCCACCACCTTAGCGCCAAACGATAGGCCAGGTAGAGAGCCGCTAATAACAAGATAACGCCAAGGATCTTCCAACCTATCGTTTGTGGAGCCCAGCTAACACTATTAGGTATCGCCACATCGTGCAGCTCACGCAGGATATAAGTACTAGGAGGCGTATGTTCAACTGTCATTTAGCGCCCTCCCACTAACTTTTGTAACTGGGAAATATGATTGCCAGACGTGTCTAATTCGATATACGGAAGGTTTTTCATCGCCATTAATTTAGCTAGAGATTGTTTTTGAAGTGCCGCTTTCTGAGCCAGGCTCTCGCTTGCAAGGTTGACCTTAGATTGGCTATCTAGGCTCAATTGAAAGCGACCATCACTCACCACCCAGTTTGCACTCGCAAGATCTCTTGGCAGTGAACGCTCTAATGGGTCAGTGACCATGATTGCGAGGATATCGTTATGCTGCTGAAGTTGTTTCAAACGGTCTACGTGGTGCTCTTGGCAATCACGCCAATCGCTAATGAAGATTAACGTCGACTGTTTTAACCTCATTCGCTTAATCAATTCGATCCATTGAGTAAAGCCGACTCCCTCATTGTCACTCACATTTACACCCAAACTCTGGTTCGCTTTAGCAAGGCGTTTGAGTTGGGATAGCAAATCAGACTGAGAACGTTGCGCTTTTGTGTGAAATAGCTTTTGGTGTGAAGCCAAAACAAAACCGACGCGGTCTCCATCCTTAAGAACCCGCCAACCACACAATGCCGCCACTTCCGCGGCAACGACGGACTTCATGGTGTCTTGAGAGGCAAAGAACATAGAACTGCGTTGGTCTACACAGATCATCACATTGCGGTCTTTTTCTTCGGTATAGCTACGAACATGTGGTTTCCCGGTTCGCATGGTGACTTTCCAATCAAGGTTACGGATATCATCACCCTGTTGGTAATGTCGTAACTCTTCAAAGTTCAAACCACGACCACGAAATAACGAGTTGTGTCTTCCCGAAAGGACACTGCCCGCTTTTAGGTTAGGCAACAGGGAAAACGACTCAGCTTGCGCCTGTATTCGCACTAACTTTGAATAATCACAGTACAGTCTTGGATCAAGGCCTTGCGATTTGGGAGCTTGTGTTGGCTTCGCCATGACGCCCCCTTGTTATCCGATCTCTACTTTATCAAGTAGCTCTTCAACGACTCTTTGATGGTCAACACCGTCAGCAAGTGCGTCATAAGACAATGAGAATCGGTGCCCCAACACGGTTGGTAACATAGCACGAACATCATCCAACGTGACGTGGTCACGCCCTTGTAACCAAGCATAAGCGCGAGCACACTTATCTAGAGCGATAGAAGCACGTGGGCTTGAGCCAATTTCAATCCATTTGGATAAGTTAGATTCTGGGTAACGTTCAGGCTTTCGAGTCGCCATAACTAACGCCACAATATAGTTTTCAACCAAATCAGATACTGCGATTTCAGGAAGCTGGCGGCGTGCCTCAAGCACTAATTCAGGTTCAATATGTTGTGGAGTCACTAGTTCTGAACTGGTCTCATTGCCTAGCTCTTCGCTGCGAACCAAGCGAATGATGTCGCGCTCTGCTTCATCTTCTGGGTAATCAACCGTCACCTTCATAATGAAACGGTCCATTTGCGCTTCAGGTAGTGGGTATGTACCTTCTTGCTCAACTGGGTTTTGAGTCGCGAGCACCATGAATAAGTCAGGAAGGATATGAGTTTGACCACCTACCGTGATCGTGCCTTCGGCCATCGCCTCAAGCAGTGCCGCTTGTACTTTAGCTGGCGCACGGTTTACTTCATCGGCTAGGACAATACTGTTGAAGATAGGCCCCGGTTGGAAGTGCAGTTGAGGTTTCCCGTCTAGCTCTTGATACACCTCTGTACCCGTCACATCTGATGGCAATAGGTCTGGTGTGAACTGGATTCGACCAAAACTGGTATTTAATAAGTTGGCAAGCGACTTTACTGAACGTGTTTTCGCTGTGCCAGGAAGCCCTTCTAAAAGCACATGCCCATTGGTCAATAACCCTATCACAAGAGCCCGAACGACGTGACTCTGTCCGATAACACTTTTTTCTGTTTGTTCAATCAGTTGGTTTATTGCTTGTTGCGCATGGTTCATAGGTCTTCCTTTATTCAAACTGGCTGCGTACATCCTACTCACAAGCTCAATAACTATTGGTTATAAACGCAATAAGTGGTTATGGTGTAAAACGTTACAACCAGCATAACCAAGCTAACCTCATCGTTTTATTTAAGCCTAGCCTTCAATTGGTTAATGGCTTCTGGCGGCGCCACTTTGCTCAATGATGAAATACACTGTTCAAATGCTTTTGGCACACCCGGTATATGGTTGTTTCGCGCCAACACTTCACACTGTGCATACAAATGTTGAGGGTTTCGGCTAAATTGATAAGCCTTGTGTAATGACTGGCTCGCCGCAAGTACATCCGATTTTTCCAATGCCAAGCCATACACATACCAGTATTGCGGATCCGTCTGTGCCGTTTCTGCCGCTTGTTTTAGATAACGCGTTGCTTGGTCGTAGTCTTTCACTCGCAGCAGTGACAGCCCTGCACTGTATGGCAATACACTCGATTTTGGCTGAGCTTGAATGCCTTGCTTCAAGGTCGCTAGTGCTTTAGGTTCATCACCCAAAGCCCGATACAGATCAGCCAAGTTGGCGTAACTATTCTCGAAATATGGTTCGATTTCGATAGCGCCTAAGTAGTACTCAATGGCTTGTTCGTGCTTACCTAAATCTCGGTAAACATTACCCAGATTGGTTCTTCCAAAACCTCTGTCACCATTAAAGCGCTGTATCTCAATGTACTCTTCCAATGCAGGCTTGATTTGGTCTTTCTGCAGCGGATTCATTTCTCCCCAATAACGGACTAGCGCGCCAGCTGTTTCTGAACGAATAGACAATACTGGATCAGTCAGCAGTGGTTCTAGAATCTGCCAACGGTCGGTAAACGAGAAACCAGATGAACCTTGTACAACGCCTAAACGGATCATCTCATCGTCGTGTTTTACTGCCCTTGCTAATGAAATAAGAGTGTTCTTACCCGTGTTACCATACAAGCGCTCCAAGCTTGATGCTCGAATAATATTACTTAAGCTAGAATCCTGAGCCGAATACGCCAGTGCATCTTCCGCGCCTCTGTGCCCTATTGAGTCCGCGTAAAAAGCCACAGCGAAATGCTGTTGGTTTCGATATTTAGAATCAGGGAACCATTGACCAATTTGCTTATCGGCCCATTGATCGGTTTTGTCTTCATGGCAACTGGTACACACGTTCGGCGTTTTAATATGTTGGCTAATATCCGGTCGCGGAACATGCCAGCTATGATCACGTCTCGGATCGACCTCCATATACGTCGTTTCAGGCATGTGGCAAGTGGTACATTTTGAAGCTTCTGTGTTTGCCTCATGGAAGGTGTGTTTTTCTGGTGTGTATTCGGATGCAATATGGCACTGGCTACATACTGCTTCTTCCGCAATTTTCAGCTCTGCGGTATGGGGATCGTGACAGTTAGTGCAAGTGACACCTTTCTCAGCCATCGCTGACTGCAAGAATGAGCCGTAAACGTAGTCTTCATCATAGATTTGACCATCGTGATGATAGAGTTCCGGGCTAATTAGGCTCAGACGATATTTATCGAAGAACGATCCCTTCACATGATCAGCCGTCTCATTCAGTTGTGTGCGTCGGCTATGGCACTGAGCACAGGTCTGGACTTGGTTGGTATGAATGATGTCTTTCGGTTGAAGGGTGGAATTGCCCTCTTGGTAAACCCACTCTTTGACCGACTTAGACAAATCGCGGTCAAAACCATAATGTGCCGTGAGTTGAACGCTTTTACCACCGTTGGCTTTGGCCGAATGAGTAGCTTGCTTTGCTTGTTCAACGTGCTCACTTGCGGGGCCATGACACGCCTCACAACCGACATTAATTTCAGACCAAGTGGTGTTGTAGGTATTACTTGCGCTGTCGTAGTTCTTTTCTAGGTTCGTTGAGTGGCAGTCTGCACACATGAAGTTCCAGTTCTGGCCACTGTTGGTCCAGTAGAATTCATCCGTGTTGGTGGTCTCAGGATAGAGGTGAAACCAGCGTTGGCCGCCTTCGTCCTCAGTACGAGAATCCCAAGCGAAAGGAATCAACTGTACGCGTCCGTCTTCAAACTCAACCATATATTGCTGTAGAGGCTCAAAGGCAAAGGTATAGCTGATTTTGTAATCTTTGAATTGACCATCTGGCCCTTCGATGTTGACCCAAAACTCATCGCCTTTGCGAAAAAAACGGTTGGGCTTTCCTTTATGAGTCACGGTTTGATCGTTGAAGTCGCCCAGTACCGTTTCATCGGTCGCATGCTTCATCGCCATATCATGATGAGAACCTTGCCACGCTTCCACTTCTGCGCTGTGACAGTCGATACAAGCTTCAGAACCAACATACGTCGCTTGAGAGCTAGCATGCAGAGCTTCCGATCCAACAGATAAAGCCTGTTCATTAGCATGCGCATTGAAACTGAGCAGCGACAACATAGGTAAAGACAACATTGCGGATAATACTGCAACTCGCTGGTGTTTCAATCCGTTCACTAGCAAGCACAACCATGCAGACATAACATTCCTTGTTTTTATACATCCTTATGCTTAATAAGGTAGACGTAAAAACAATGAATTTACAATAATTTAGTGACCATCAACTCGATTGTTGTGATTCATATTCAGGACATGCGCTCGCACACTATTGCACCCATAAAAAAGAGCTCCGAAGA
>NZ_MCYD01000572.1:0-12759 GCF_002876325.1 Vibrio sp. 10N.261.52.A1 | reverse complement strand
AAGACGTCCGTGAGATGTTTAAAACGGTGAAAGTCAGAAAACCCGACTCTTCTCGAGCTCGTTCTCGTGAAGTGTTTATCGTAGCCACTGGTTACAAAGGTTAACGATTCTCTTCCAAGAGTGAGAGTTAACAATATGGCTACAGGTTACAAACTGTAGTACCCTACCTTTAATTACAATTAGTTATCGAGAGGCTGACACCTTGAGTGACATGGCAAAAAATTTAATTCTGTGGCTTGTTATCGCAGTAGTGTTGATGTCGGTATTCCAGAGCTTCGGCCCTGGGGAAAGTAACGGCAGAGCAGTAGATTACACCACGTTTGTACAGGAAGTTGGCCAAGGCCAGATTCAAGACGCACAGTTCAATAACAGCGAAATCACTTTCACACGTCGTGGCGGTGGTGCTAAGTATGTAACTTACATGCCTGTTTATGATCAAAAGCTACTTGATGACTTAATTAATCAAAACGTAAAAGTTCAGGGCACACCACCTGAAGAGCAGAGCCTACTAGGCACTATCTTCATCTCATGGTTCCCGATGATCTTACTGATTGGTGTATGGATTTTCTTCATGCGTCAAATGCAAGGCGGTGGCGGCGGTAAAGGCGCTATGTCTTTCGGTAAGAGCAAAGCTCGTATGATGAGCGAAGAACAGATCAAAACGTTGTTTGCAGATGTTGCTGGTTGTGACGAAGCAAAAGAAGACGTGAAAGAATTGGTTGATTACCTTCGCGATCCAAGTCGTTTCCAAAAGCTGGGTGGTAAGATCCCTACAGGTATCCTGTTGGTTGGTCCTCCTGGTACAGGTAAAACGTTGCTTGCAAAAGCGATTGCTGGTGAAGCGAAAGTACCATTCTTTACTATTTCAGGTTCTGACTTCGTTGAAATGTTTGTGGGTGTTGGTGCATCTCGTGTACGTGACATGTTTGAACAAGCTAAGAAAGCAGCACCTTGTATCATCTTTATCGATGAGATCGATGCAGTAGGTCGTCAACGTGGCGCTGGTGTTGGTGGTGGTCACGATGAGCGTGAGCAAACACTGAACCAAATGCTGGTTGAGATGGATGGTTTCGAAGGTAACGAAGGTATTATCGTTATCGCAGCGACTAACCGTCCAGACGTACTAGATCCAGCACTACTTCGTCCTGGTCGTTTTGACCGTCAGGTTGTAGTTGGTCTACCAGACGTACGTGGCCGTGAGCAGATTCTTAAAGTACACATGCGTAAGGTTCCACTAGCTGGTGATGTTGAACCATCTCTTATTGCTCGTGGTACACCAGGCTTCTCAGGTGCAGACCTTGCGAACCTTGTGAACGAAGCGGCGCTATTTGCAGCTCGTGGTAACAAGCGTAATGTTTCTATGGTTGAGTTTGAACTTGCTAAAGACAAAATCATGATGGGTGCAGAGCGCCGTTCAATGGTAATGTCAGAAGAAGTGAAAGAGTCAACGGCATACCACGAAGCTGGTCACGCGATTGTTGGTCGCCTAGTACCAGAGCATGACCCAGTGTACAAAGTGTCAATCATTCCACGTGGTCGTGCGCTTGGTGTGACGATGTACCTACCAGAGCAAGATCGTGTGAGCATGTCTCGCCAACATCTAGAGTCTATGATTTCTAGCTTGTACGGTGGTCGTCTTGCTGAAGAACTTATCTACGGTAAAGACAAAGTGTCAACTGGTGCATCTAACGATATTGAACGTGCAACTGATATTGCTCGTAAGATGGTTACGCAGTGGGGCTTCTCTGAAAAACTTGGTCCTCTTCTTTACGCAGAAGAAGAAGGTGAAGTTTTCCTAGGTCGCGGCATGAGCCAAGCTAAGCACGTTTCTGATGACACGACTAAGCTTATCGATGAAGAGATTCGTATCCTTATCGACCGTAACTACGACAGAGCTAAGAAGATTCTCGAAGATAACATGGATATCATGCATTCGATGAAAGACGCTCTGATGAAGTTCGAAACGATCGATGCAGGTCAAATTGATGACTTGATGGAGCGTAAGCAAGAGATTCGTGATCCAGCTGGTTGGGGTGACCAGGTAAAAGCTGAGCCTGCAAAGGAAGAAGCAAAAACTGAAGCTAAGGCAGAAGAAGCTAAAGCGGAACCGAAAGCTGAAGAGTCAAAAGTTGAAGAAGTTAAATCTGAATCAGATGATGCTCAAAACAAAGATTCTTAATCGCTAAACTATCAATTAAAACCCTGAGTACGCTCAGGGTTTTTCTGTTTATAGCCTATGGTGTTTTACCCTTTAAGATCGGCCTTCCATGATATTAAAAGCAAATAATAAAACTCTCGTGTTAGATCGCCCACATGTGATGGGTATCCTCAATGTCACCCCTGACTCTTTCTCTGATGGTGGGAAATTTAACTCACTCGATAATGCCCTACAGCAAGCTGAACGCATGATTCAAGCGGGCGTCAGCATTATCGATATTGGTGGTGAGTCAACTCGACCTGGCGCTCCTGATGTTTCATTAGAAGAAGAGCTTGCGCGTGTTATCCCTGCCATTAAAGCCATTCGTGCCAAGTTTGATGTGTGGATCTCGATAGATACCAGTAAAGCGGAAGTGATGCGCCAAGCTGTTGAAGCGGGCGCTGATTTGATCAATGATGTGCGCGCTTTGCAAGAGCCGGGAGCATTACAAGCCGCCGCTGATGCTAATGTTCCGATTTGTCTGATGCATATGAAAGGCCAGCCAAGAACCATGCAAGCTAACCCAAGTTATGATGACGTTCTTCAGGATGTAGAAGCATTCTTGCAAGAAAGGGTGGAAGCTTGTGAGGCGGTGGGTATTTCAAAAGAGCAGCTGATTCTTGATCCAGGCTTCGGTTTTGGTAAAACCATCGAACACAATTACCACCTACTAGCGCATCTTGAAAAGTTTCATTCGCTAGGCTTACCTGTTTTAGCGGGGATGTCGAGAAAATCGATGATCTTTAAATTGCTAGACAAGGTTCCGGCCGACTGCATGGTCGCAAGCGTCACTTGCGCGACAATTGCCGCGATGAAAGGCGCACAAATTATTCGCGTTCATGATGTCGAGGAGACATTGGAAGCGATGAAAATAATCGAAGTGATGAATAACAATCACTAAATATAATTAAGGAAAATCATCATGTCAGATGAAAGACGTTATTTCGGCACAGATGGTGTGCGTGGCAAAGTAGGCCAGTACCCGATTACACCTGATTTTGTTCTGAAGCTTGGCTGGGCTGCTGGTCGTGTACTTGCGAAGCAAGGTACAAAGAAAGTTATTATCGGTAAAGATACGCGCATCTCTGGTTACATGTTGGAGTCTGCGTTAGAAGCTGGCCTTGCTGCTGCTGGTCTTCAAGCGACATTCACTGGCCCTATGCCTACGCCTGCTGTTGCTTACCTAACACAAACATTCCGTGCTGAAGCGGGTATTGTAATCTCGGCTTCACACAACCCTTACTACGATAACGGTATTAAATTCTTCTCTTCTGAGGGTACTAAACTTCCAGATGACATCGAGCTAGCGATTGAAGCTGAACTTGATAAAGAGATTGAGTGTGTTGACTCTTTTGAGCTTGGTAAAGCGGTTCGTCTAAGCGATGCAGCAGGCCGTTACATTGAGTTTTGTAAAAGTACTTTCCCACATGAAATGACCCTTGCTGGCATGAAGATTGTTGTTGACTGCGCTCACGGTGCGACTTACCACATTGCTCCTGCGGTATTCAAAGAGCTAGGTGCTGAGGTTGTAGCTATTGGCGTTGAACCAAACGGTACCAATATTAACCACGAAGTGGGTGCGACTGATGTTCGTGCTCTACAAGCGAAAGTGCTAGAAGAAAAAGCCGCACTAGGCCTTGGCTTTGATGGTGACGGTGACCGTATCATCATGGTTGATGAGCTAGGTAATAAGGTAGATGGTGACCAAATTGCTTACATCATTGCTCGCGATGCGTTGCGTCGTGGTGAGTTGAAAGGTGGCGTTGTTGGTACACTGATGACCAACCTAGGTATGGAAAACGGCCTTAAGCAATTAGGTATTCCATTTGTGCGCGCTGCAGTTGGTGACCGTTACGTAATGGAACAACTGTTAGCAAAAGGCTGGAAGATCGGTGCTGAAAACTCAGGTCACGTTATTCTGCTAGATAAAGTGACTACTGGTGATGCTATCGTTGCAGCATTGCAAGTTCTTGCTTCAGTTGTTGGCAGTGAGATGACATTGAATGAGCTTTCTCAGGGCATGACGCTATACCCGCAAGTCCTAGAAAACGTTCGTTTCAGTGGTGATTCAAACCCACTGGAAGCAGACGCAGTCAAAGCGGCTGTTGTCGAAGTAGAAGCTGAGCTTGGCGAGAAGGGTCGTGTGCTACTTCGTAAGTCTGGTACAGAGCCACTATTGCGCGTAATGGTTGAAGGTGAAGATGCTGATTTAGTTCAAGCTTCAGCACTTAAGATCGCAGATGCAGTAAAAGCGAATTGCTAATTTAGCGCCTTACTCAGCGAGTGCTATCAAGTATATCTACGAGTAACAAGGGTTAAATAGTATAAAGGTCAAAAGGGACATAAATGGGTTTTGTGTCGCTTTTGGCCTTTTTTTAACCGTTCACTTGGTGAAGGCTTATTTTTTAGCAAATTCTCCTTGTCAGCCATCGCCGCATTCGCTAGTATTGCTCGGCCTTCAGTTAGGAGGTCGCTAGCCTTGTTCTTGAAAATAACTTTTTTGAACGGCGCTGGCTCAACAATTAGGAACATAGGTGGAAAAATGTTTACAGTTCTACTTGTGATTTACCTGTTGGCAGCGCTTGGTGTAATTGGCCTAGTGTTGATTCAACAAGGTAAAGGCGCAGATATGGGAGCCTCTTTCGGTGCTGGCGCTTCAAACACTGTGTTTGGTGCTAGTGGCTCAGGAAATTTCCTAACCCGAATGACTGCAATTTTTGCAACTACATTTTTTGTCCTTAGCTTAGTGCTTGGTAATATGTCTACACATAAAACTGAGTCACAGTGGATGGACCCGACTCAAGGTCAGGTTATCCAGCAAGCTGAAGACGCAGTGAGTGAAGTTCCGGCGCAAGGCGACGAGATTCCACAATAATCTGTAAAGATTTGATGCCGAGATGGTGAAATTGGTAGACACGCTAGCATGAGGTGCTAGTGCCTTAGGGTGTGAGGGTTCGAGTCCCTCTCTCGGCACCATGTTTACAAACTTGTAAAACATCTTGTTGGGCGTATAATGCTCGCAAGTCGGACGCGGGATGGAGCAGCTTGGTAGCTCGTCGGGCTCATAACCCGAAGGTCGTCGGTTCAAATCCGGCTCCCGCAACCAATTTTAAGTGCTATATTTAGTCTTGATTGGTAGCAAGTTTGCACAGTGTGAACCTCACTGTGAGTTAAGTGTGATATCAAATTTGATGGCACTTAGCATATAAGGGTCCAGCAACAAAAACCCCGGCTTATACGGGGTTTTTTGTTATCTAAGCATTTGTAAATGCGTTTAGATAATGTTTGCTTGGAATTTAAATTGGGCTTTGAGCCCTTTTTTTGTTTCTGGAGTGGTTAAATGACTGGTTTAGAAAGACAACTTACTGAAATGCTTGACGCTCCAGTAGCAGCATCAGGTTATGAGTTAGTTGGATTAGAATTTATTCGTGCTGGTGAGCACTCAACGCTACGTATTTACATCGATTCTCCAAACGGCATCAATGTAGACGACTGCGCTGAAGTTAGTCACCAAGTAAGTGCCGTAATGGATGTTGAAGATCCAATTTCAGTGGCTTATAACCTTGAAGTGTCTTCACCAGGTTTAGAGAGACCACTGTTCAAAGCAGAGCATTACCAACAATTTATTGGTCACGAGGTAAGCATCGTTTTGAAAATGGCTGTCGGCAACCGTCGTAAATGGAAAGGTGATATCCAATCTATTGAAGGCGAGACAGTAAAAGTATTGGTTGAAGGACAAGAAGAAGAATTCGTCCTGAGCAATATTGCGAAAGCGAACCTGATCCCTAAATTTTAGTTCTCCTAGAGAGAAGAGCTTAAGAGGCTAGATTAATGAACAAAGAAATTTTGGCGGTAGTAGAAGCTGTTTCTAATGAGAAAGCAGTTCCTCGTGAGCGTATTTTTGAAGCGCTTGAAATCGCGCTTGCAACGGCAACAAAAAAGAAAAGCGAACTAGAAATTGAAGTTCGTGTTGAAATCGACCGTAAAACAGGTGATTTCGAAACTTTCCGTCGCTGGGAAGCTGTTGAAGTTGTTGAAAACCCAACAAAAGAGATTTCTCTTGAAGCGGCTAAGATTGACGATCCAGAGATCGAACTTGGCGGTTTCATTGAAGACGACATCGTGTCAGTAACGTTTGACCGCATTACGACTCAAACTGCGAAGCAAGTTATCGTACAAAAAGTACGTGAAGCTGAGCGTGCTCAAATCGTTGAGCAGTTCATCGATAACGAAGGTGAGCTAGTAACAGGTGTTGTTAAGAAAGTTAACCGTGACACTATCATCCTAGACCTAGGTAACAACGCTGAAGCGGTAATCCTACGTGATGACCAACTTCCTCGTGAAAACTTCCGTCCAGGAGACCGTGTACGTGGTCTTCTATACGCAGTTAAACCTGAAGCTCGTGGCTTCCAGCTATTCATTACTCGCTCTAAGCCAGAAATGCTAGCTGAGCTATTCCGTGTTGAAGTACCTGAGATTGGTGAAGAGCTAATCGAACTTAAAGGTGCTGCACGTGACGCTGGTTCTCGTGCTAAAATCGCTGTTAAAACAAACGACAAGCGCATTGACCCAGTGGGCGCATGTGTTGGTATGCGTGGTGCACGTGTACAAGCTGTTTCTGGCGAACTTGGTGGTGAGCGTATCGATATCGTTCTTTGGGATGATAACCCAGCTCAGTTCGTAATTAACGCAATGGCTCCAGCAGACGTTGCTTCTATCATCGTTGATGAAGATGCACACTCAATGGACATCGCTGTTGAAGCGGACAACCTAGCACAAGCTATCGGCCGTAGCGGTCAAAACGTACGTCTAGCATCTCAACTAACTGGTTGGGAACTGAACGTAATGACGGTTGAAGACCTTCAGAAGAAACACCAAGAAGAAGCCGTTGCTTCAATTGAAAACTTCATGAAGCACCTAGACATCGAAGAAGACTTCGCTCAGCTACTTGTTGAAGAAGGTTTCTCTACACTAGAAGAAGTCGCTTACGTACCAGTAAACGAACTTCTTGAAGTTGATGGCCTAGACGAAGGCATCGTAGAAGAACTACGTAACCGTGCAAAAGATGCACTAACGACTCTAGCACTTGCGAAAGAAGAGACGTTTGACGGTGTTGAACCAGCTGAAGACTTGCTAGCACTTGAAGGCCTAGAGCGTGAAATGGCTTACAAACTTGCAGCAAAAGGCGTGGCAACATTGGAAGACCTAGCTGACCAAGGCGTTGATGAACTAGAAGGCATTGAAGACCTAACTGCAGAACGTGCCGGTGAGCTAATCATGGCTGCACGTAACATCTGTTGGTTCGGCGACGAAGAATAATTCAGCAAGGAGAGAAAGCGGTATGACACAATTAACAGTTAAAGCACTGAGTGAAGAGATTGGTACGCCAGTTGACCGCTTAATTGAACAACTTGCTGATGCAGGCATGAAGAAATCAGGGTCGGATCAAGTAACTGATTCAGAGAAGCAAACATTGCTAACGCACCTTAAAAAGGAGCATGGCGATACTTCTGGTGAAGCAGAGCCGACTCGTTTAACTCTTCAACGCAAGACCCGCAGCACGCTAAGTGTTGCCGCTGGAGGCGGTAAGAGTAAGGATGTTCAAGTAGAGGTACGTAAAAAGCGTACTTACGTGAAGCGCAGCGCTATTGAAGATGAAGCGAAACGTGAAGCTGAGGAAGCAGCGAAGCGTGAAGCGGAAGAGAAAGCACGTAAAGAAGCTGAAGAGCTTGCGAAACGTGAAGCTGCAGAGAAAGCACAGCGCGAAGCTGATGAGAAAGCAAAACGTGAAGCGGATGCAAAACGTGAAGCTGAAGAAAAAGCTCAACGCGCCCAAGCTGAAAAGGCTAAAAAAGACATGAATTCAAAAAATGCAGACGCTAACGCACAAGCGAAAAAAGAAGCGGATGAACTAAAAGCTCGTCAAGAGCAAGAAGCACAGCGTAAAGCTGAAGCTGAAGCGGCGAAGCTAGTTGAAGAAGCTCGTAAACTAGCTGAAGAGAACGAAGCGCGCTGGTCTGAAGAAGAGCAGAAGAAGAAAGAACAAGAGAAGTCTGCGGACTACCACGTGACAACTTCTACTTACGCTCGTGAAGCTGAAGATGCAGCTGACCAGAAAGAAGAAAAAGCGCCTCGTCGTCGTAAGAAGAAAGCAGCTCCAGCTAACCAACCTGGCAACAACCGTGGTGGTCGTAACCAACGTGGTCGTGGTGCTAAAGGTAAGCTTGCTAAACCAACTTCAATGCAGCAAGGCTTCGATAAGTCAGCAACTGTTGCTAAATCTGATGTTGCTATCGGCGAAACTATCGTTGTTTCTGAACTGGCTAGCAAAATGTCAGTTAAAGCAACTGAAGTTATCAAAGTAATGATGAAGATGGGCGCTATGGCGACTATCAACCAAGTGATTGACCAAGAAACAGCACAACTTGTTGCTGAAGAAATGGGTCACAAGGTAATCCTACGTAAAGAAAACGAGCTTGAAGAAGCAGTACTAGCCGATCGTGATAATGATGCTATCGCTGAAGGTCGTGCTCCAGTTGTTACTATCATGGGTCACGTTGACCACGGTAAAACATCGACACTTGACTACATTCGTAAAGCACACGTTGCTTCTGGCGAAGCTGGCGGTATCACGCAGCACATCGGTGCTTACCACGTAGATACTGACAACGGCATGATCACTTTCCTTGATACTCCTGGACACGCGGCGTTTACTGCAATGCGTGCTCGTGGTGCTCAAGCGACAGATATCGTTGTACTAGTTGTTGCAGCAGACGATGGCGTAATGCCACAAACAATCGAAGCGATCCAGCACGCGAAAGCGGCAGGCGTTCCTCTGATTGTTGCTGTGAACAAGATCGATAAAGAAGGTGCAAACCCAGACAACGTTAAGAATGAGCTAGCTCAATACGACGTAATTCCTGAGGAATGGGGCGGTGAGAACATGTTCGTTCACATCTCTGCTAAACAGGGTACAAACATCGATGGTCTTCTAGAAGCAATCCTTCTTCAGTCTGAAGTTCTTGAACTGACTGCAGTTAAAGAAGGCATGGCATCTGGTGTTGTTGTTGAATCTCGTCTTGATAAAGGCCGCGGTCCAGTTGCAACAATCCTAGTTCAGTCTGGTACTCTAAACAAAGGCGACATCGTTCTTTGTGGTCAAGAGTACGGCCGTGTTCGTGCAATGCGCGATGAAAACGGTAAAGAAGTAGCGACAGCAGGTCCTTCTATCCCAGTAGAGATCCTAGGTCTTTCTGGTGTACCAGCTTCAGGTGATGAAGCAACAGTAGTACGTGATGAGCGTAAAGCTCGTGAAGTTGCGAACTACCGTCAAGGTAAATTCCGTGAAGTTAAACTAGCTCGTCAACAGAAAGCGAAACTAGAGAACATGTTCTCTAACATGGCTGCTGGTGAAGTTGCTGAACTAAACGTAGTACTAAAAGCTGACGTTCAAGGTTCTGTAGAAGCAATCGCTGACTCTCTACTGAAACTATCAACTGAAGAAGTTAAAGTGAACATCGTAGGTTCTGGTGTTGGTGGTATTACTGAAACTGATGCAACACTTGCAGCAGCTTCTAACGCTATCATCCTTGGTTTCAACGTTCGTGCTGACGCAACTGCGCGTAACACGGTTCAGAACGAAAACCTAGATCTACGTTACTACTCAATCATTTACCAACTGATCGACGAAGTGAAACAGGCAATGGGCGGTATGCTTGCACCTGAATTCAAACAAGAGATCATTGGTCTTGCTGAAGTACGTGACGTATTTAAATCACCTAAACTTGGCGCGATCGCTGGTTCTATGGTTACTGAAGGCGTAATTAAGCGTAACAACCCAATCCGTGTACTACGCGACAACGTTGTTATCTACGAAGGTGAACTAGAGTCACTTCGTCGCTTCAAAGACGACGTTCAAGAAGTTAAGAATGGTTACGAGTGTGGTATCGGCGTTAAGAACTACAACGACGTACGCGTTGGTGACCAGATCGAAGTATTCGAAATCGTTGAGGTTAAACGTACTCTAGACTAATCGTCTGTACGACTCGACATATTGACTAAGGTTACTAACATTACTAGTAAAGGTAAGAAGTAATCGGTTGTTGAATACACCATGGGGGGCTGGTAATTACCAAGCCCCCCATCTTTCTAAGTGAGAAAAGAAAATGTCAAAAGAATTTAGCCGCACACAACGTGTGTCTCAGCAGCTTCAAAAAGAGCTTGCTCTTATCCTACAACGTGAAGTTCGTGACTCACGTATCGGTATGGTAACGATCTCAGACGTAGAAGTGTCTCGTGACCTTGCGTACGCAAAAGTTTTCGTTACTTTCCTATGTATTGGTGAGCAAACACCTGAATCATGTCTTGCTGCTCTTAAAGAGCACGAAGTGCCAATCCGTATGGCGCTAGGCAAGCGCATTCGTCACCGTCTAACACCTGAAGTACGTTTTACTTACGACAACACACTAGTAGAAGGCATGCGTATGTCTAACCTAGTAAGTGAAGTTCTAAATGACGACAAGCGTAAGCAAGAAGCAGCAGGCCGCACTGACGAAACTCAGTCTAAGGGCGAAGAGTAATGGCTCGCCGTCGTAAAGGTCGCCCTATTAACGGGGTAATTCTGTTAGATAAGCCAACTGGCATTTCATCTAATGATGCACTGCAAAAAGTAAAGCGTATTTACTTTGCAGAGAAGGCAGGGCACACAGGTGCACTGGATCCTCTTGCGACTGGCATGCTGCCAATCTGTCTTGGTGAAGCAACGAAATTCTCTCAGTTTCTTCTAGATTCTGATAAGCGCTACGTTGTGATTGCTAAGCTTGGTGAGCGTACCAATACTTCAGACTCTGATGGAGAAGTGGTTGAAACTCGTGAAGTGAATGTAACTCAAGAGCAACTTGAACGTTGCATTGAAAGCTTCAAGGGTGAAACTGACCAAGTTCCGTCAATGTTCTCTGCATTGAAATACCAAGGCAAGCCATTGTACGAGTACGCTCGTGCTGGTATCGAAGTGCCACGTGAATCACGTAAGATCACTGTCTACTCGATTGATCTGCTTCGCTTTGAAGGTGATGAAGTTGAGATGGAAGTGCACTGTTCGAAAGGTACTTACATCCGCACGATCACGGATGACCTTGGCGAAATGCTAGGTTGTGGTGCTCACGTAACCATGCTTCGTCGTACTGGTGTTGCGAAATACCCTTACGAGCGCATGGTAACATTAGAGCAGCTCAACGAGATCTTAGAGCAAGCACAGGAGCAAGATATTGCACCTAAAGAGCTGCTTGATCCGCTACTAATGCCAATGGACACTGCCGTTGAAGATCTACCAGAAGTTAACTTGAATGCGGAGCTGACTGACCTAGTTCAGCACGGTATGCCTGTTCAAGTTGCTGGTGCCCCAACGGAAGGTACGGTTCGCATGACAAGCGGTGAAGAAAAGCTGTTTGTTGGTGTTGCTCAGATTGCTGACGATGGTCGAGTTGCACCGAAACGTTTGGTTGTTTTCAGAGATGAAGAGCCACAAGCGTAACGCTGAACATCGCGTTTAGCCTTGAAAAGCGAATCAATAAAATAGAAAGCGAACGCTTAATTTAAGCGCTTCGCTTTTTTCGTTTCTAAGGCCATCGATTGTTATTGCACCAACTGACAAACTTCCCTATAATCCACGGCTCGCGTAGCGGCTGAATCAGAGATTGGCTGCTACAAATATTAAACTACTCTTATTAGGAGAGAATTATGTCTCTGAATGCAGAAACTAAAGCAGCAATCGTTGCAGAATACGCGCGCTCTGAAGGCGACACAGGTTCACCAGAAGTACAAGTAGCACTACTTACTGCTTCTATCAACCACCTACAAGGTCACTTCAAAGCTCACAAAGGCGATCACCACAGCCGTCGTGGTCTTCTACGTATGGTTTCTAGCCGTCGTAAGCTTCTTGACTACCTGAAAGGTAAAGACCTTTCTCGTTACCAAGACCTAATCAAGCGCCTAGGCCTACGTCGCTAATAGCGATGTCTGCAAAGACTGTTTGAAGAAAAAGGAGCATTTATTGCTCCTTTTTTTGTACCTGAAAGACAGAGTTTGAACTATTTCACGGAGCTTTTTCAGTACGAAAATATCCCTGTATATAAAAATAGTTTATACTATGCCTCGCCTGTACAGCTAACTGTATAGGTATTATACGACCCAGAAGTTACAGTCACAGATGTCGGCCAATAGGTCGCGACTATTCAAAGTGGATGTACGCTGTATTTTTTTCAATACAGCGAATCAATTCCGTCTGCTTCGACTAGTCGCGATTGGTGATTTTTGGGTTTCAACTTACTGACTCTAAAGAACAATCTTTAGATAAAGGAAATACAATGTTTGAGAAACCAGTTGTAAAAACGTTTCAGTACGGTAACCACACAGTTACTCTAGAAACTGGCGTTATTGCTCGTCAAGCTACTGCAGCAGTTATGGTAACAATGGACGATACTTCAGTATTCGTATCTGTTGTTGGTAAAAAAGAAGCGGTACAAGGTCAAGACTTTTTCCCTCTAACGGTTAACTACCAAGAG
>NZ_MCYD01000571.1:0-6788 GCF_002876325.1 Vibrio sp. 10N.261.52.A1 | reverse complement strand
TAATAACAACACCTTACCTGCTTGCTTCTGAAGCGAATATGATGAAACACAGAAATTTTCGATATAGTTTCGGCAAAATGCAGAAAATGGCGCAATGTGTGAGTGAGTCGTCATCTTGCAGGTTGATTTCTTCCCCACCGCCTTAGCATTTTGGTTCCAGAACTGTCGGTAGCATGATGGTTAAGCCGCAATGTCGGCTAGTCTCTTGCTGATAAATTTACAGAACGACATTCAAGATTCGAGAGATGGTATGTGAAACAGATCGTTTAATCAATCGGTATTTCATACTTAAAATCAAACTATCTTATTGATACTTCTAACACTTTAACGCCGCGTATAACGGTTCATTTTTAGTGGCTCATGAAGCCTTGGTACTCATCCATTTGGCTCAAGTTTTCTATGCCCTTACATCGCCGCTTTCAACACGCTGGCAGACCTTAGCATTTATCCTTGTAAATTTAATGGTCTTTATCTATCTGAATTCTATACCTAAAGTTCCGCTGCGATGAAGCCTTTTGTGCACTGATAATTTTTGTCATCACGATTAATGCTAGAAGGGTGCAACGCGTGTTGAGGTGAACTATCCACTCAACTACTCACGTTCTGAGCCGCACAGATTCAGCGCTAAATACCATGTGTTGTGAATCTATCTTGATCGACTGCTCCATAAATTTGACAAATCGTACCCCACCACCAGCGAATCCCCATAGAACGGATAGATCAAAAGTCATCAATAGGTTTAGCTGCGTAAAAAGTGACGGAGCGAGGATGAAGGCGCTAAAAAACTTCACAACCGAGCAAAGGGTTAGTTAAGAGCGAACAGCCCAATAAAACCGGAGGCTTTCACCGTTTTTGCGCACGGTAGAAAAAAACAAAACAACAAAAATTTATTGTTATTCGATAATTTTTTGTTGATCTACAAATATTACGATGTATATTGGCCCCTCAACACCAACCCTAAACTCTTACGAGGTATAAAATGAAAAAGGCTTTACTGTTTCTTGCTCTTAGTTCTGTTTCTGTTTTCGCTCACGCTAAAGCAACACAAAATTCCGACCAGATGCTTGCCCAAATCGATAATGTTATTGTTTACGCAGGTGAAAATGTAGACAGCTCAGAAGAGGTCTATGAAACGATCAATTCAGCTAACTCTGCTGGGTTCGAAAACTGCGCGGTTTATTTACCGGAGGGGGAATTAGAGGCCAGCACGACGATCACTTTACGCCGCACTGAAGATGGCTTTATGTTGGAGTGTGGCTCTAATTAGAGCTGACGAATAAAAATACCGACCTCTTGGGTCGGTATTTATTCATTTATTGTTTTAGATGCCTATGTTGCGGCATTTAAAGCGAGTGACTGAGCAAACTCTCGCATGTGCCTTGCGTTGTCTGCTTTTTCTGCATCACCACATGCTTTTCCGTAGTATTGAATGTTTGGCGAGGAATACACGGGCAATACTTTTTCAGCGTAGGTCATCACGGTACCCGCTTCCCGGCACAAAGCGCCGAAAGAGTAAGGTTTTATATAATCATGGTTTTCTTGTAGCAACATACCTTTGAGCCAGTGATCGGGAGTGTCGTTGTGCCACGCCCAAGCCAAATGACCGAGTTCATGCTCAAGTACCCCTACCTCTGCTGCAGATGACAGCACTAAAAAGCTACGGCTTAAATTCAGATCAACCGTACCAAAGGTTCCGTCGTCTGAGAACTCGTGGTCTTCAGGAAGAACCAGTGCATAGTAGCTCCCCTCTCGCTGCATGGGTTCCAACACCTCGTCGCCAACCAGCTTAACTAACTGTTTGTGCAGCTTGCTACTTTCCGCATCTTGGAAACCAGAAAGGTCGATTCTAGTGATGCCTGACAATGTTCGCTCCATTGGTACGCATGAATTTTGAAGAACAAGATTAGAGTAGCCTATCATCTTCTGAATTTTTGACTCGCTCATCGATGCGTCGGTAAAGAAGTGAACGGGAGTTTCGACTTTTTCACCCATATCACAAGGGGCAAGGGTCAGTTCTTCGCCTCTGTGTTTACCAACGAAAAAGAGTGCCACAACACCCAGCAAAGTGCCGCCAACCACGAGGTTTTTCTTCATTATATTCCTTTACTATCTTATTGCTTTGATAGCTTTACTAAGTTAGTGCTTTATCAAACCATGTTTTGATGAGGGCAACAGTGTTTCGCTGCTGCCATCAGTGTCTTGATGATGCTAGTTACATGAACCCATTAAGCTAACGCTTTTTCCATAGACAAGTGCACAATGCCTGCTTCCATGAACTCTTCTCCAAATGGTGTGAATCCCAGCTTGGTATAGAAGTCGATGGCTTGCTTTTGTGAGCCAAGATACACGCGCTTGTAACCGCTCTTCTTCGCTTCATCGATGAGCGATAAAACAATCTTCGAGCCAAGCCCCTGTCCTCTAAAATCTCTCATGATGGCAATACGACCAATGTGACCGTCGCTTAAAATACGGCCTGTGCCGACAGGCTTTCCATCGACAGTCACCACGGCATGGATGGCTGAGCTGTCTAACCCATCGAACTCTATTTCAGGTGCGATAAATTGCTCGTTAATAAATACGTTCTCGCGAATAGAACGAATTGATTGTTCATTTTCACTATCAAAAGCAACATTTTTTACTTGGATCATCATTTACCTTTTGTGAACGTAAAAACTGAATGAAACACGAGAACCAAACTAAAAGCACTCGCTTGCATATTCAGCATAACTAAGGGAACGGATCAACCTATTGAAAAGCCGTGCAACATGAAAGGAGTAGTACACAAAATTGAGAAGGATAGCGACAAAACCCAACGCTGATGTGTTGAAATTCACGCGTTGGGTTTGAAGAGATAGTGGTTTATAAACCGGGTTAAGCGTGCGATTTTAGGTACTTTTTAACTTTTTTCATCGCCATTTGACGCTTTAGTGGCGACAGGTAATCAATAAATAGGTTACCCGATAAATGGTCAATTTCATGCTGCATTACGATAGCGAGAAAGTCATCGCTTTCAATGGTGATTGGCTTCCCTTCTCGGTCGAGAGCAGAAACAACCACAGACGTAAAACGCTCGACATCCGCATAATAGTCAGGCACTGATAAGCAGCCTTCTTGGCCCAAAGCTTTGTTGGAGCCACTTGCGACGACCGGGTTCACCAAGATTAACGGTTGGTCTCGGCTGTCTGAAATATCGATAACCACCACGGCCTCTTTACGACCGACCTGAGTGGATGCCAAACCGATACCATTATCCGTGGCATAGAGTGTTTCTAACATATCGTCGATGAGTGTTTGTACCGTCGATACATCTTGCACCTCTTCCGCTTTCACTTTAAGCCTTGGGTCCGGTGCGGTAAGAATGTCTAGAACTGCCATGCTTTCCTTTGAATTTTCAATTGAATCATTACGTTGTAAAAGAGTGAACAAGATAACCCAATGTGCTTTCAGCACCAAGTATGGGCGTTCTGGCTAGTCAAAATTCTTGAAGTTTACCGGCTCCTTCAACAAGTTCACCAAAGGCAAGAACAGAGGTTCTGGCAGTTCATCTAAGTCGAACCATTGCCACTGCTTACACTGATGAGGCTCCATGACTTGAGGCTCACCACGAGAACTGGTCGCGACAACATACAAGGTGACGTAGTGCTTGCCTTCTTTTTCGAAGATATCGTTGGTAAAGCCGAGCTTCCTAAAAGCGCCGACCTCTAACCCTGTCTCTTCAAGGGTTTCTCGCTGCGCGCACTCTTCAATGCTTTCACCCAGTTCAAGGTGCCCACCAGGTGTCGCCCACGTATTCGCACCATGTGAGCCAATGCGCTCGCCAAGTAGGATGCGTCCTTCCCGGAAAATGACCGCAGCCACACCTACACGTACTTGATTGTTCACTCTTTACTCCTTTAAAACACATTACTCGCTACTTGGTGAGGTATACCCTGTGGTTGTCGCGATCACTTCAAAACCACGTTTGGATACAATGGGTTTACTCATATCAGAAGCATCGATGGTAAGGTATTTAACCCCTTTCGATTTGGCTTCCTCAATGCGTTTGTTCAGTAGCAAACTGTAATAGCCTTTACCTCGAAATGCTTCGAGGGTACATCCGCCCCAAATACCTGCAAACGGGCTACTTCCATTAAATATGATCCACGCCGAGGTCACAGGCTGGTCGTCGACATACACGACATAGATAGACACCGAATCTGGCGCCTGCTGTTTAAGGCTGACTAAGTGATTGTAGTGCCATTCGAAATCACCACCCCAAACTTGCTCTTGAACTTTGATTGCATCGCGAATGCCTTTGCTATCCGTTACCTCGGTGATTTTGCCTTCATCAAAGTGCTCGCAGGTGGCCTTAGACAAGTCCAACACCATGAATGATTCGTGCTCATCCTGCTCAAAACCATTCTCGAGCAATACGGCACTGATGTTCGTTGGTGTATCGGTACTGTACGTCTTCCACTCAAAACATAGGTCACGCTGCTTAAAGTACGCGAGTTGCTCTTTAACGATAGAGTCTGTGAGGCTTTCATCGAAGTCGAAAAAGGAGATATAGCTACCATGACGATCGTTAGATACGAACTTAGTCAGGTAGTTCTCTGTGACCTTCATACCATTGAATGAGTTAAAACGTTTCCGCTCGAACTCGTTGTACTCTCGCATTACATCCGTTGTATTCATAATTTTCTCTTGTAGATAGCCCTACCTCTAATCTTTACACCATACACTTCGTACGCCAACCGAGCGAAAACCGATCGATTTACAATTTTTGCTACTGGTGCTGTTTGGCATTACGTCGGTTAAAAGTACCTTTGCCCCTAAGGCGATGGCGTCTTCGATTCGAGATCTTAACAGAGCCGTTTGGCATCCCTTTGAACGATAGCGCTCTTGTGTATACGCATTGGCAAGTATGGCGTGTTCGTTGTTGATGAAACTCGTCGCCCAAGCGCACGGTTTACCCTCTATTTTCGCAACGTAACAACGGAAAGTATCCGTGCAATAGAGCGCGCGTTTCTGCTGCCAAATCTCGTCTGAACACTCTAAACCGGATGTTTTAAGCAAAGCCAAAAACTCATCGGCATTATCTTGCGTCCATCGCTCAATCGTGACTTTACCGACATCGCTCAATGGTTCTACGCTGGATGTTTCTGCAATCAATGGTTCTGCGCTTGATTTTTCAGTACTCGGCTTTTCTACATAGCCTTCTGCGGATAACTCAAGAAACTCATGCTCAAAAGCAGGCACAAACTGATGTTTCGATAGCCATGATTTCAGATCTGTTGTTAAAGCGTTAGGCGCAATAGAAATCTCAGGTGAGATACCATCTGCAAATAGCTTGAGGTCCGCCTCTAAGCTCGCGGAATTGCAAACCCCATCAATGAGGATCTGGTTGTCGTACTTGCGTGTTTTATCGATAAAAACAGTGAAGCCATCATCTTCAATTGAAATCAGTTCACTGGCTAAATCGGTTGAAAGGGTTCGCTCATTATTAAAATAAAAGTATGCGTTATATGCGTCTTTAACTGCTTTAACTTGCATTGTTTTCCTTAACTTGATGGAAACAAAAAGCTCTGTAGGGCCAAAACAACATACGATTAAGTGCTGCTTGTTTTGAATGGTACAGAGCCGATAGGAATACTCGATTGTTACAGGTTTACTTTTAGCGTACCTGACGAGTCCGCGACTAACTTTATTGTTCTAATCACGGCTTGCTTAGAAAGTGGACTGTATAAATGTGGGTAAAGTGCCCCATCATCTTCAGTCCCTACAGGAGGCTCATCTCTTAAGTCTTTAGCAATCACGCTTTTGTCGATTTCTAGAAGATATGCTTGCGCCACTCCCACAAAGAAACAATCTACAATTTTTTGCAGTTGCTCTTCATAAGCAAGGTGGATAAAGCCTTCGTCCTTCAAGGAGGCGGGTTCATAGGTTTCTGTGCTTTGGTATTCTTTGTAATCACTTTCGGTCAGTAAGTGGTATAGCATTTTTATTGATCCTACTTTCTTAGACTTTGAGTCTACTTAAGCCGTTTAGCGGCCACCAAAGTACCTTCAAAGATCGAACTCAGAGTTATAGATTTTGAAGACATTGACTAAAGGTTCCTCCCAGCCGAGGGACACTCTAAGCTGATCAACAATTGGTTTCACTTGGCTCTTTGCCACGTTGATTTCAATTTTTAATAATGGATAATTTTCGACTTTGCCTTTGCTTCCAAACACAGGCGTAGATCCATCAAGCGCTCGGTGAGACCCGGTAACTGACCCAATAGCCCAACAGTGGTCATAGTTTCCAATCCTGTCGACACCGGACTCATGTAAAGTGCTAAGAACTCGCTCTTGTTGTTCAGGCGTACAGAAAATTTCAAGTTTATACATCTAATTTAAACTCCAAAATACCCTGTGTTTTGAATCACTCGGAGACCTCACGAGATGGTTTACAGCTTTCTACCACAGCAAAACTATTCTAAACACAAAGCCTAAAATTTAAGGTGTTGAGCTAGACTCTGAACCTTGTTGATAGGTTTGCGGTCATTCACCTAATAAATCCCAATCTGTTAGGTTTAACTGCTTACTTCTTATGGCGTAGAAGATTGACATAAGCAAGCCAAACAAAGCCCCGCATTGCAAGGATTTATAGGCAGCTTCTAGCATAGATATCCCAATCTCATTCCACTCAAAAAACCATTCAAAACCCCACCATATAGGAGCGACATAGGCCAAACAAAACACAAAATTTAAGAAAAAACCTTGATAGTAAGGCGGCCGTATACGAAACCCGAGTTTACGTAACAATCT
>NZ_MCYD01000570.1:1311-1818 GCF_002876325.1 Vibrio sp. 10N.261.52.A1 | reverse complement strand
GGTTTATATAATAAGAAAGCCCCCAGCACATTCGTGTTGGGGGCTTTTTAGTGAGCTAAATGCTTATAGCCAGATTGAATCTACTGAATCTTCAAACGTTGAATCAGAGTCTCTTCATCCAATTGATATAACTCATCAAGTAGGTTCATTTGCAAGCTACCTGGGCCGCGTGAGCTCTCAGCCGAGATTTCACCAACCACACCCAATACCGCCGCAGCAGCCAAGCCACTTTCATCACCAACAGCAGCAAATGCGCCCGTCAATGCCGTCAAGGTACAACCCATGCCTGTCACATACGGCATCATTGGGTGTCCATTATTTAAGGTCACCACGCTGTCTTTGGTGACAACGTAATCTGTCCCACCAGAAATCACCACATTCGCACCGTATTCAGCCACCAAACATTGCGCAGCGCCCAGTGCAGCATCACTGCTATCCAGCGCATCCACGCCTTTGCTCTGCGCTTGCTCACCTGCTAACGCGATAATCTCAGACGCATTACCACGA
>NZ_MCYD01000570.1:0-594 GCF_002876325.1 Vibrio sp. 10N.261.52.A1 | reverse complement strand
TCAGACGCATTACCACGAATGATTAGCTTATCGGCTAAACGTGCAATTTCACGAGAGGTCTCGGTACGCAGTGTGCTTGCGCCACAACCTACAGGGTCAAGAACCACCACCTTGTTGTTCGCATTCGCTTGTTCAACCGCGAAACGCATTCTTGGCGTCCAAACACTGTCCAACGTGCCGATGTTAATAACCAGAGCACCAGAGAAAGACATCATCTCAGCCAGTTCTTGTTGTGAGTGCGCCATGATAGGCGAAGCGCCAATCGCCAATAACGCATTGGCTGTGTTGTTCATCACTACATAGTTGGTGATGTTCACAACCAGTGGTTTTTGTTCTCGTACTGCGCGCAACGATTGGATGATTTGTTCAGTTAGCATGGGGTAATCCTTATTCGTCAAAGTTGCTTTAAGCCGTTGTTGAGTCATTCAGTGCATTTAGACCTTGCTGCCAGAAAGCCACTTCCATACGCGTTGCCGTTTTGAAGATATGAACGATGTTCTGACCGCGCTCGCTGTTAATATCAATTTCAGCCAGTAGCTGATTGAAATACTCTGCACCCGTTGCCACGCCAGACTGGAACTCTTCACCACCGTA
>NZ_MCYD01000569.1:0-4099 GCF_002876325.1 Vibrio sp. 10N.261.52.A1 | reverse complement strand
TTACGCAAGAGCCTAGGCCATGCTGGATTAGTCCCTGCCCCGGCGACTCAAGACGGGATACAGACAGGTAGCACCGCAAAGGAAGAGAGCGAGAAAAGCCAAAAACTAGTGCTAGACATGCTGGCTTGCTTGGGTCGATTTGATGGTAAACGCCTTGATTCAATGGATCTAGAAAACTACTGGCATGGCGACTTCATGTGGTACGGACCGGCTGGTATTGGTACGACTCGTGGTATCCAAGGCTTCCGCGACCACCATCAAGGACCATTTGTCTTTGCGTTCCCAGACCGAAGTGTCGATATAGAGCTCAATATTTTGTCCAAAAATGACTACGTATCCACTGGTGGTTGGCCACACATGCACGGTACACATACTGGCACCAGTGGCTGGTTAGGGTTGGCACCGACAGGCAAGCACATCGAGCTTCGCGTTATGGATATCTGGCGACGAGAAGGCGAACTACTCAAGGAGAACTGGGTCGCTATCGATATCGCACACATCTTAAAACAGCTTGGTTACGATCTGTTTGAGCAAATGGAAGAACAATTAAAAGGACGTGAGCATGTATGAGTTTGGCGCTTTAAACTGGACAATTCTCGGTACCTATATCGTCCTGACTTTAGTTATGGGTGCACTGGTTGGTAGACGCGTGACTTCCGCAAACCAATTTGCATTAGGCGATCGAAATATTCCATGGTGGGCAATCGGTATTTCTGTTGTGTGTACCTATGTTAGTGCGATGTCTTTCTTGGGTGGGCCAGCTTGGTCTTACAAAGAAGGCTTGTCGGTGATCGCTATCCACCTAAACTACCCTTTGGTGATTTTCTTTATCGTTGCTGTATTTATGCCGTTTTTTTACAACAACGGCCTCACTTCGATTTATGAATATCAAGAACGACGCTTTGGTAAAGCTTCTCGTATCACTCTGTCTCTGATTTTCTTAATTAAACAGGCGATAAGCTCAGCTGCGGTCTTATATGCGACCTCGTTAATCCTCGAGTTCATTACAGGCATCGACGTGACTTACTGCATCATCATCGTCACTGTTATCGCGCTGATCTATACCGTCATGGGGGGAATTGCCGCCGTTATTTGGACAGATGTCATTCAAGCGGTCATTTTGTTTCTTGGTGCATTCATCATCATCGAAGCCGTTTGGAATGGAATGCCACAACCAATGACGGAAGTGATGCAAAACCTTAAGTCAGACGGCATGACCGATGCGTTACAGACCAATTTAGATTTAAGCCAAGTGACCACGGTGTGGGCCGGCGTTATCGCAATGACAATGTTCCACACGACTGTGTATGGCGGTAACCAAATGATGGTTCAACGCTGTATGGCGGCTAAAAATATGGGTGATGCGAAAAAAGCGATGCTAATGATGGGTTACGTTGCTTTCTTCATCTACTTCGTATTCATTCTATTAGGCGTATTATTTAACGCTTACTACGATGGTAAAGAGTTTGAGAATGGCAATACCATTATCCTTCACTATGCCAGCGAATACGGTATGCCAGGGCTGATGGGAATCATCGCGGCAGCTATTCTTGCAGCAAGCATGTCAAGCCTAGACTCCGCTTTTAACTCTATGGCTACCGTGTCTGTTACTGACTTCTATAAACGCTTCTACAAGAAAAATGAGTCAGAGGAACATTACCTCAAAGCATCACGTTTCTTCACGGTTATGTGGGCGCTATGTATCATCATTCCAGCCTTCATGTTTGCAACCAGCACAGGCTCAGTTTTGGAAATACTGAGTAAAGCGGGTTCCTATTTTGTAGGTGCAAACTTCTGTATGTTCGTGCTTGGTTTCTACTCCAAACACATTACAGAAAAAGGACTATTAATTGGTGTTGCAGCAAGCTTCTTAGCAATCTGGTATGTAGCAGTAGCGACTGATATCGCTTGGCCTTGGTACTGTGTCATCGGTGTTTTCGTTAATGCGATTGTCGCGTACGCTGCAAGTTTGTTGCTAACAGGCAAACAAAAAGAAATGCACCTTTATACAGTTAAAGGCCAGCAAGCAGAGTATGCTCGCTTGAACAAACCAATCAAAGAAGATGGTTGGTATGTTGTGCCGGGTAAAATCGATGCACCTTGTTGGGGACTACTCGTTATGTTTGTATTCTCACTCGTTCTACTTTGGGGGATTAACGAGTTCATTGAGAACGCACCAATGTTGATTAACTTTATCCGAGTCTGCTCTGTTATTGTTGCTGCAAGCGTCATCGGTTATATGATTTACTCATTCAAGCGCTCTAAGCCATCAAATGAAGTAGAACAAACCAGCTAGAGTTATCCTCAAATTAAACTGGCTCCAACAAAAAAGGCTCACTAAATAGTGAGCCTTTTGATATCTGCTTAACGTGTTACAAGAATAATATTAGAAGAATTCAATCGAATTACGGCCGCTTTTCTCATCACGTTGAGGCTTTGGCGTGTCCGCTTTCTTTTTCGCTTTGTTTTCTTTCTTTTTCTCTTTCTTTGGTTCTGCTTTAGCACTCAACATTTCAGCAGTGCTTTTCTTAGATTCTTTCTTCTTAGAATCCTTTTTAGGCTGGCCTTTCTTCGACTTGTTGTCCTTCTTAGCCGCTTCTTTTTTCTTTGGCTTATCTTCTACTTCTTGTACTGGCTGGTCACAGCACACTACATAGTATTCTTGGTTGAATTCGAAGAAGTCACCATCGTACATTTTACGACGCTTACGTGTTTCCAACTCACCGTTTACCGCAACGTAGCCTTCAGAGATGACGTGCTTAGCTTCACCACCGCCACTCACTAGGTTCGCGATCTTGAACACTTTGTAGAGCTCAATTGGCTGAGATGACACATCGACACCAATCGCCTCGATTTCAATCTCTTCACCTTCTTCACCGTGCTCGTAACCTTCGTAGTCAGCGTCTTCGTAATGTTCTTGGTCCATGGTGACCTCTACCTAAATATGTACTTCTGAAATATTGGGCGCAGTGTAATCGTAAAACCACTAAATGACCATGTTGAATTCAACATGATCGCCCTTGTTATAAAGAATAGTGCCTCTATTGGCGACTTACACGCCACCCACGTTCGAGAGGCTCACCAACTGTTTGGTGTATTCGTGTTGAGGAGCGCTAAACAGCGTCTCGGTGTCGCCATTCTCTATCACCTCACCCGCTTTCATCACTATGGTGTAATGACACAAGGATTTGACGACGTTCAGATCGTGACTGATGAACAGATACGTCAGATCGTACTTTTCTTGGAGTGACTTGAGTAAGTCTAAGACCTGAGCTTGTACCGTTCTGTCTAATGAAGAGGTCGGCTCATCGAGTAAGATAAACTCTGGCTTCAGAATCAGTGCACGAGCAATCGCAATGCGCTGTCTTTGACCGCCCGAAAATTCATTTGGGTAACGGTGACGCGTTTCAGGGTCAAGGTCGACCTCTTTCATCACGTCACAGATACGTTGGTCCAATTCAGCCTCATCAAGCTGCTGATGGACGCGTAAGCCTTCACCAATCACTTGTGCCACCGACATTCTTGGATTCAACGCTGAGAATGGGTCTTGAAAAACAACTTGCATACGGCTTCGAAATGGCAACATTTGCTGACGGTTTAGCCCTTGAAGCTGCTCGCTTTCATAAGTAATCGAACCTTCACTCTCCACCAGCTTTAATATCGCCATACCTGTGGTCGACTTACCTGAACCACTCTCGCCCACTAAGCCAATGGAGTGCCCTTTCTTCAAAGTGAACTCCATATCAGTGACCGCCTTAACATGCGAAATGGTGCGCTTAAATAAGCCGCCCGTGATTGGGAACCAAACACGAAGTTGATTTACGTCTAGTAGCGGTTGGCTGTCGGGTGACACAGGGACAGGCAAACCTTTAGGGTCAGAATTGATCAGCTTTTGCGTGTAAGGGTGAGCTGGCGCATTAAACAATGTCTGGCAGTCGTTGCTTTCCACAAGGCGACCATCTTTCATGACCGCCACTCTATCGGCAATCTTACGAACGATACTCAAGTCATGAGTGATAAACAGCATCGCCATGCCAAGCTCTTGTTGCAGATCTTTCAACAAATCAAGGATCTGCGCTTGTACCGACACATCCAGTGC
>NZ_MCYD01000568.1:0-354 GCF_002876325.1 Vibrio sp. 10N.261.52.A1 | reverse complement strand
CTTTAAGTGTCCTAAAGGGTTGTTCAAGACTAGAACGTTGATAGGCAGGGTGTGTAAGCGCTGTGAGGCGTTGAGCTAACCTGTACTAATTGCCCGTGAGGCTTAACCATACAACACCCAAGGGGTTTTGATGGACTCAAAGATACAAACGCTTGAATGAGTTTGATGAGACAACACTTTTAATAGCTTTCCAGATTATTTTGCCTTCAGTTTTTAAAAAAGCTGAAAGTAAAAGCAAAATTTGCTTGGCGACCATAGCATTGTGGACCCACCTGATTCCATGCCGAACTCAGAAGTGAAACACAATAGCGCCGATGGTAGTGTGGGGCTTCCCCATGTGAGAGTAGGACATCG
>NZ_MCYD01000567.1:0-26214 GCF_002876325.1 Vibrio sp. 10N.261.52.A1 | reverse complement strand
AAATATAATAGTTTTGATGGTATTAATATAAAGCGAAAGGTAGTCTCGCCGATCGTTAAAGAGGATAAGCGCCTCTGTTCTATGCCGATGCACTGGAACCACTTCCAGATTACCAATGAATCACAGCAAACACGCGTGATTACGCTTGCCCAACCTCTGCAAAACTTGATTGGTTCAACCTACCGAAAAGGTCGTGATGGGATTCAAGATTCGGCGTGTACCTTATCTCAAAACCCGATTGCTCAGCAGCATAAAGCGGTGGAGGTCAATGATGAAAGCCACAGTTTTACTGGTGTTCAGCTCACTAGTCAGTCCCCTTATCAAAGTGACATTGAGGGTGAGGTGGTGTTTGGTGTTCAAGCCGAAAACCGTTTGACTAAATCTGGCAAGGTATCGGTGTCTGTTAAGCCAACGCTTTATACTTCGAAAGTGGCTCAGCAAACCGAGTTCGCACTGAAAACAGGCCGTACTAATACAGAATTCCAAACAGGAATTTACACAGGGCGTGAAGCGTTGAGCGCACTGGTTGTGGTTCAGGTTGAGTTGGAGCCGGGCGAATCCGTTGACCTGCGTTTCGCACAGGTGATGGCACACAGCAAAGTTATGCTCAATGGCTGGCACTCAGACAAGGCTTACACGCAATTCTACCCACAAGCAAAGCCTGCCTTACCGATGTTAGAGGACGTTCTACCAAAGCTTGAGAGCATTGAGCAGCAGATCGTTGAGCAACAGACCGCTTTCCTAGAGCAAGCTCAAAGCAAAATATCACAGCCTGAATCGGCACTTCGCTATGCGACGATGGCTATGAACTCATTGTCTTTCCTTGCAGAATCAACGGTATGGGATAAAGAAGATAAGTTCCTAGTGAAAGAGTGTGTTGATTACCCATTCTTTAACTCTCTGGATGTGTATTTCTACGGCTCGTTTTCACTGCTTTACTTGTTGCCGGAGCTTGATGGCTGCGTGATGAAAGATTTCTCAAAAGCGATTTTGGCTGAAGACTTTACTCAGCGCCGCTACTGGGAATATGAAGCGACACCGAATGCTGAATTGATTGATGAAAAGTACCAAGGTGTGCGTGCTATTCGAGGTGCAGTCATCCACGATTTGGGTAGCCCGTTCGACATCCAGCCTGATGCGTATAGCTGGCATAATGTTAAGGAATGGAAGGACTTAGCACCGAAATACATTCTGATGGTGTACCGTCACTACCAAAACACACAAGATATGTCTGTGGTTAAAGAGTGCTGGCAGGCTGTGACTGAGAGTATCGATTTCTTATCGAACTTGATTGCTAAAGGTGACGATGTACCGCTAACCCGAGGTACAGACGACACCTTCGATAACCTTGCGTCTCACGGTATCTCTATTTACTGTGCGAGCCTTTGGGTTGCCGGCCTTCAAGCCGCGAGTGAGTTGGCACAATTGATGGGCGAACACGATCTAAGTGCGGGTTACCTAACACGTTCGAAAAAGGCATTAGCAACAGTTGAGCAGAGCTTGTGGGATGAGAAAGAGGGTTATTACCACTTCTTCGTGACGCCAGTCCAAGCCAAGCATCTAACGGGCGAAGGCTATCAAGCTCTGGAAACTCTCGGGCTGACTTTAACGGGTGATGCGATTGCCGATAAGAATATGCTTAACGACTATCTAAACCAAGCCGATACTTCAATAAACATCGGTAAGGTAGCTCAACGTGTTTCCAAGAAACGTTTGTTGAGTGAAACGGCACCTCAAGCTTTCACACAAGAATATCTAGATTTGGTACCCGATTCAGACAATAGCTTTGGTGATGCATTGCTTGCCGATAGCTATCTCAAACTGATTGGCCTAGAGGGTATTTTCCCACAACAGCGCATTCAGCGTGCATTGGACTATGTTTATAAACATAACTTCGAGATTAACAGCCCTAAACTTGGGGTAGCGAACATGACGCTCGCCGATGGTTCACCACATGAGGCTTTTCAGGCGCAAGACGTGTGGATCGGCGTGCAGTTTAGTGTCGCGACAGCGTTGAGTTTAGCGGGTAAGTCGCAGCAAGCGGAAACATTGATGGATACTGTGTATACCGCGCTGTATGACTATTCAAAAATTCCATTTGCCGCACCAGAAGGGTTCAACTGTTCTGTCTCATTTGATGAGAAAGATCTTTCAGATTCTTTTAAATTGTCACAAAGTGATGCGAAAAAGTGGATTAATGCACTTAAATTGCAAAACTGTGTTCTGTCTGACGGTCGAGTTAATCCTGAGCTGACTAAAGACAGTGATAAATTTGTTAGTATACTGAAAGGCGAAATCTCAGCGGAGCAAGCTATGGTTCTTCATAAATGGTTATTGAGCACTGGGTTGAAATACACCGCAGGTCGCTACTTCCGACCGGGGATGATTTTCGCCTACTTATATTAATTAAATAGTATGAGTTTCAACTTGAGTAATGTTGAGTTGAAACTGATGGGGAGCTCTAGGGCTCCCCAAATGTCACTGGATTAGGGTATCGAGATGCGCACTAAAACTAAAAAAACCACCGTATACGATTTAGCGAGGCTAGCTGGCGTTTCGCCGAGCACGGTTTCTCGTTTTCTTAATCGAACAACCTATGTGTCGGATGATAAAAGCCAGAACATCGAGCAGGCGATCAAAGACACCGGCTACAAGCCCAATTTTCAGATGCAGGAGAACATCAATCGCCGTTCATTAACGATAGGCGTATTGGTGCAACACCCTGATAGTCCTTATACCAGTCGTATCCTCAACGACATGGAGAAAACCCTGATAGCTCAAGGCTATTCGTTAGTGATAGCAACCGGACATTGGCAAAAAAAGCTCGAGATACACGCTTTAGAGTATCTGGCTAAGAGCAATGTCGATGGCATGATCATCGTGACAGGCAGCATTACCAAAGAAGACATCGCGAAGTATGCGCAAGACATTCCGGTGGTTGCGGTGGGCTATGACATGGTTGCAGATAATGTTCGCTCAATTAACATTGATAATGTGTTGGGTGGTTACATGGCAACCCTCCACTTGCTCCAACAGGGGCATGTGAATATTGCTCATATCAAAGGGCTTTCAAGCCAACCGGATGCGGGAAGTCGCTTTGAAGGTTACAAGAAAGCCCTTCAAGAGGCGGGCATTAAAGTGATGCCAAAACTCGTCAAACAGGGCGATTTCAGTAGCGAGTCTGGCTATGAGAAAACCGTTGAATTGATTGAATCTAAGGTTCACTTTTCCGCTCTGTTCGCAGCCAATGACCAAACCGCTTACGGGGCGATTAAGGCGCTACACGATCACGGTTATAAAGTGCCAGAAGATGTTTCTGTGATTGGCTTTGATGACTTGCCAACGTCGAAGTATTTCACGCCAGCATTGACGACTTTGAGACAGCCAATTGAAGAGATTGGTGAGGTGTGTGCTCAGTCTATTTTGAACTTACTTTCAGGTGAAAGACATGAAGCGCGACTACCACCGATTGATTTAATCGTCAGAGAGTCGACCAAGTCCCTGTACCGTTAATTTCAAGACAAGCATCAAGGTGGTACGCCCGTGATGATTCGTATTGATGTCAATGCGAACCATGGTGCAGGAATGCCGCTGAGTAAAGCTATCGATTTCACTGCCTATATTTGCGCGTTCACATTGTTCAATATGGGGCAGGTAAGCAAATACATTTCTGTCCCAAAGGGTGCCAGAGCAAGATTGAACCTAACTTTAAGTTGTACGATTGGACTTATTTTTTCTAAAGACAAATCTCTAGTCATGTGGTCAAGTCTGCTCATTCATTATACTTAGAAAGTGACCAACTTTGTTTTCTAGCGTTCAGCTTAGTATTTGAATCACTTATTCTTATGACAAAACTCTCACTATGTGGCCAGACTTTCTTATCCGCTACGTATCTCATAACTAAAACTGAGAGGTTAAGGAACTACCTCTGTGAGTACGCTTCCTGTCGAACCTGATGGAAAGTTGATTTCCATAAATTGAGAGATAGTTGGTGCTATATCATAAGGGGTGACTTCCCGGTGAACTTTAGCACCCTTGATATCCATTCCTGCAAAAAAGATAGGAACGAAAGTATCATAACGCCATGGAGACCCGTGAACTGAGGCTACTTTCAAACCATCAAAGTTGTTGATGTACACATTTGGGTTGTAAACCACATAGATATCTCCAGAGCGAGTGGGGTGATGGTTGTTCGCCACTAGTCGATTAATGCGCGTATCTGAAAGTTGACCTTTCATTATGTCTGTCGCTGTAATTGTTTGACTAATACCATCGATGTTTTCTAATGCGCGGGCGATAACAGTCTGAACCTCTGACACTTTATAGCCTTTTGATTCAATCAGTTCATGGTTCAGGTATAGATAGGGGTCTGCATATTGGCGAACAACATCCTCACCTAATCCAAAACGCTTCTCTACCACTTCAAAAACGCCTGACTGTTTCATTTTTTCAATGCCAAAATAGTCAGCTTTATTGCCACCTAACGCATTCACATAGCCAGGGACGTCAGGGGCTCCGTGATCCGCTGACAGCACGATAAGTGTGTTATCAAGCCCAACCGTTTTGTCCACATGAGCGAATAGATCCTCTAATGTGCGGTCAAGACGTATCAGGTTGTCTTCTGCCTCGATACTAGAAGGGCCATACATATGGATGACATAATCAGTCGCTGAGAAACTAACCGAAAGGTAATCGGGGTATTCACCTTGACCTAAACTTTCTGAGTCAATGACAGATTTGGCAAAATCTGCAACGATCTCATCGCCTGCTGGGCTTAAGCTCAATAGTGTAGTGAAGTATGGGTAGCTAGCAGGACCATAAGGGTGAGGGAAGCTACGACTAAAATTGGCTAAGTCAATTTTATATTCGACATCACCATCATCAGAAAATAGATACTTCTCTTGGGGTAGGGTTAGCGCCCAGCGCTTGTTGCTGTATTGCTTAGTAAAGTCTTTAGCATTCCATTCGTCTACCCAAGGAGGGTTGCTGTCGTAGTAGTAATCGCTAGTGACAAATGCGTTGGCAGATTTCGAAAACCAAAAAGCTTTACCTAATTCACCGCCTAAAGACACAGCCCCTCTGTCTTTAAAAGAGATAGAAAAGGCGCGAGACTTACCATGATAGGCTTTAACAATTTCGTCTCCAATTGTAGAAGTGTGGATATTTAGCGGTGAGCGACCATCACCTTGTGCTGCGCGTTGAGTAGAATCAATCTCTGTTGATTGATCGATATCAGCACCGCTTGCCAGCAAGTTATAGTTAGCATCCTCGATATTGTACACCACACGTTGTTGCGTGCGGTCGTACCAAACATTGCCGATCATGCCGTTTACTGCGGGAGGTGCACCTGTAGCAAGGGCTGCGTGTCCGACTATCGTTTCTGTGTTAGCATGTTGGTAGTGTGCATTGGTATAGTGCACGCCCTCATCTAACAGCAACCTAAAACCACCTTCACCAAAATTGTGTTTAAACCGATTGGGTAAGTCACCACGCAGTGCGTCTACAGTAATCTGTAGAATCAGTTTTGGTTGGGTTTCGTTTGCGATGACAGCACTTGAAGAAAGCAACAGACTGAGTGCTAGTGTATTAACGGCAAGGTTCTTCATATTGTTGATCCAGTTTTTGAAATGGTTACGCTTCAAAACGAGCTTTTCTACTCAGGTTCAGATTCGTCGCAGCCCGCAGCAATCGTCGTTGATCACTAAGAGCTTTCGTGAGAACTCGTATCATGACGAATGTAATCTTTAGCGAGATCTTCTGTTCGGGTACTGGTGATCCAACATTTTACTTCCTCGATTTTGCCATCATCTTCTCGTGTATACATATCAGACACAGAGAAAGGCGGAATCACGGCGATAGAATCGATTGCAACGGCTTGTTCCTTTTTATCGAACGCGACGCAACGAACTTTGACGGCTTCAGCGTGCGAGACTTTAATTCGCCAGTGAGTATCTGAGAGTGGTTGAATCTCATCGCCAGTAATAACGATAGGTTTGTTTGGCCGCTTTTCTTTTGTTTCTGACGTAGCGGTATCTTTTGCAAGTGCATTCGTACAAGTTAATGCGGTAAACAAAAATAGGATTTTGCTAAATTTCATATTAACAACCCTCTGTGGCTGACTGTTCAAGTAACTGGAACATTACATGGATCTTCGACAGAGATTAACTAGGACTTTCCCTAGTCCGAGTTTTACGAATTTACGCAGGATTGATCGGCTTTAATTGGTACTTCGCTAGCCATTCTTGTCTTACTTCTTTTGTTAACGCCCATACAACCATGCTGCGTTTTAAATGCCAGTGATCTTGTTTGTTGGTATGGACACCACCTTTCAGTGTCGGGTAATGGTTTAGATCATGGATGCCACGATAATCCAGCCAATGATAGAATGCTTGGCGAGAACGTTTCTTTGTACCAATAGCGACCCAAAAAATGGTTATTAAACGTTTAACAGCAGAAGAGTGAATGGCAGTGTTGCTCCGCACTTTTAACGCTTTCCATAAGTGATAAAACTGAAAACGCAAACGCCACAAGCCAGCCATAAGTAACAAGCCTATAAAGAGGTTTTTACGTTGTTCTACCAGCCACAGCTTTATATTTGAACTCCATTGCTCAATGCGCTGACCCCAAGGCAAAGGCGGTGCTGGGCTGACTATCACCGAAATGGCGGGCACGGACACTTCTTCCACTCGATTTTTCTCTGTGTTCCACCACTGAAATGCCATTTCTGGCAACGTATATTGCCCTTTGTGGATGAATCGATAGTGTACGTCAGTGCTGCGCGTACCGGCCATGTCCGCCCGGAATGATTGGGTAGACGTGCGGCTATTGCCAGTGCGAATTTCTACCCCTTCAATCTGGTTGATAAAGGGCAGTTCCGAAATGTATTGCCCAGGAAGATCCGCCACAGTCAGAGAGACAGAACGGGTCACTGCACCGCCTTCGGTGATCTCGACGTCACTGACAGATTGGTTCACGGTGACGTTAGGGGAGGCAATTTTACCTTTGGCGGCATCGGGAAGCGCGTTAACCGTCACCTTTAATGGTTGTGTGGGAATATTTATCACCTTGTCACCGCGGCCAAGAGTGATATTGACACTGGGTAAGGTAAACTCGCCAGATTTAGCGGGAAAAAGCTCTAACTTTAATGCTGCTTTTTCAACACGTTTTCCATTCTCTGTGGGTCTGGTGTACTGCCAAAACGTGGTGGTTTGCTCAAAAAACAAGTCTTTGGCTGAAATAGTGTCAACGTTAATGACATCAGTAATCGCGGTGTCACTCACCAGTTCTAGAAAGACGGTGTGGCGTTGTCTTTCCGTCAAGGTGTCACTGCCTAAAGCCCAACGTGCTTGATAGTGTTTGTTTAGCGCACTGGCTTGCTGCGAAGAGGCAAAAGGCAGTGGCTCATCTGTGGTGATGGAGGCTTGAACACTGACACTTGCGGTTAGGGCCATGAGTGATAGGGCACTTGCAATCACATACCCTTTATGAGCGATGAAGCGTTTATTGCGATAAAATGTGGCCATTACTTCATCTCCTGCTGAGTAGTGCCGTTGCCCAATGTTGGTTCGGCCATTTGTTGTAGCTGAATGGAAAACTTATTGCGAAGGAAGACTTCGGGATTTGACTTCACTTGTTCCAACCAAATTTTTGTTAAGTGCTCTTCCGCCATTAAGTCTGCACTGTTGATGACTTCGATTTTGTCTTCTGGCTCTTCAATGCCCATGTCTTCTTCGAGTGTAGCAATAACATCAGCCGTCATGTCTTCTCCTGCTGTGCCTTGTCCTTGTGCGCGATCGGCCATGAGGTCAAAGATCTCTTGCAGCAAAGCGAGATTGTGCAGAGCTTGTGGGTGATCTGGGTCTAATTCTAAGACTTGTTCGAACCAGCGCTCTGATGAACGAAAGCGGTCGATATGCAAATAGCTCAGAGCCACCTTGAAGCGCTTTTCGATAGAGTCTGGCTGATTGTTGAGCATAGTCAGCGCCCATTCCCACTGCTGATTGCGCATGAGGGATTCAATTTTCCAATCAGGATCGATGAAGGCTTGTGCAGCGCATGCATAATTGCCTTGATTATAAAACCATTGTCCTTGCTGGTCTGGCGTTAGGAAGAGCCTCATTGACAGTGAATCACACGTAGCGAGATCAGTCGACGCCTTTGCTAAAGCAGGGCTTGGTTGAAAGGCACTGAGTGCAACAATGCTTACCAATACGCTAGGAACCCAACGGATGCTCCATCCTCTGCGAAACCATAGCAAGCTGAACAAAAGCGCTGGGAAAACAAGATAGAACCCAGCTTCTTGCCATTGAATGTCTTCGTCCAAGGGATCGAAGTAGCTGAAGTTGTCGATCCAGCGGATAATGCTTTGCACGTCGCTGTTGTCGGGTGTGTTTTGTACCAAGCGAACACCGCTTGGCGAGTCAACGGTTTCGTTATAGCCAAACTTCCAAACGATCATTTGATCATGGTAATCACGGTGGTAAGTTTCGATCGCTTGAACCGCACTGTTATCAAGGCTGTCTGTCACGACGATGATACTGGCTGGAATCGCATTCTCGGTACTTTGTTGGCGCATTTGTTCAAAAACCGCAGATAGGTTTTTACCCTGTCTAGGTACCAGGTTTGTCGATAAAGAGGACAGGTATAGATCGAGCACGTCGCGGTCTTCCGTCGGTGGAATCAGCATATGAGCACTGCCCGCATAAACGTACGCACCAATGATACCGTCTGCTTTGTGTGTTAACAGATCTGCCAATTTAAGCTTGGCGTTTTCAAGGCGATTGGGTGCAATATCCGATTCACCCATCGAACGAGAGAGATCCACCACAAATAGAATAGGTGATTGATTTTTTGCATGGCTATCGGGCTCTGGTTGCCATGTTGGGCCAGACACAATGAGAATAATGAGACCAAGAAACAGAGGCAGCATGTGTTTGGGTGAGAACCAACGTGATTGGCTTTCACCGGTATTGAGGAAGGGCAGCAAGTGCGCTGCAATAGGAAGTTGTTCGCTGCTGTTTTCTGCTTTCTTTAGGATATAGACCAAAATGCCTAAAGGAATGGTAAGTAACAGTAGCCATGGGCGAATGAAATGAAATTCAGCCATTTTTGTCTCCTTTATTCGTATTACTTTGCCCGCGAAGTGCAGCAACAACTAATGTCAGTAGGTTGAGGAATAAACTGACAATAAGTGGCCAGTAATAGAGTTCGACTTTTGGTCGAATGGTGTAGCTATCAAAAAGGGTTTCTTCGAGCTCGTTCAGTGCTTTATACACTTGAACTAAATCTTGCCCATTGAGTGCTTCAAATACCTGACCGCCCGTGTAACTGGCAATACGCTCTAACATTTCTAAGTCGATGCTATCCTCGCCAACGTTCGTTGCGTCGCCAATGGCAATGGGGTAGATAGTAATGTCGTTTTCACCCGCAAAATGAGCGGCGTCAATGGGAGGGTAATTGCTGGTGGTATCACGCCCGTCCGTCATGAGGATCAAAACTTTGTTGGTACTGTCTGAATGTTCGAAGTGATTAACGGCCACACCAATCGCATCACCGAGGGCGGTTCCCGCGCCTGCCATTCGTACGTCCATTTCATTGAGTAGCTGAGCAATAATAGCGAAGTCATCAGTAAATGGGGCTTGCAAATAGGCATCGTCGCCAAAGGCAATAAGGCCGATTCTGTCGCCTTCACGTTGTGACAAGAATTCGTTCAGGAGCAGCTTTACGCCGTCTACGCGGCGAACGTTGATACCGTCTGCATCGACAAAATCACGAGCCTCCATTGAGCCAGACAGATCGACAGCAACCATCATTTCACGACCGCTTTTTTCTATTGAAACGGGCTCACCCAGCCAAACGGGTTTTGTCGCAGCGATAACTAGGCTTAGGTAGGTGACTGTAATAAGAATCCGTTGCCACCAAATCGGTGAAATGACGACTGCCCCAGTGGTTGGTTTAGAATCGGTGACTTCAATTAAACGCTCAAAGTGACTAAAGCGCAGCGCACTATGGCGAGTGAAGTGCTTTGGGCTGAAAAACATCACAATTGGAAGTAAGACCAGTAGCCCTAGCCAAGGATAAGTAAAGGTTAACATGTTAACTCCTTAAACCACTGGTATATGGCCTTCTGCGTGGCAGGATCGAGTGTAGGAGAGGGGTGATAACTGGTGCTCATTAGGTCCATGATTTGATCTGCGGTGAGACGACCATGACTGTTGTTTGCAATGAAGTCAGCAAAGTGTTGGCTATCCATTAAACCTACAGATTCGTTTGGCCAATGCTGATTCGCTAGACGCTTTATTAAGTCAGCAATCGCAGCGAGTTGATTATTGGCGTGATAATGTTGAAACAGTGCCCATGCTTGGCGCAAATAAGAACGCTTGAGGTACTGGTGGTAGCGATGCCCCCAGAAAAGAATGAACGCAGAGAAAAGGGCTAATCCAATCAACTGCCACGCGAGTGTTTGTGGGAGCCAAGATATTGCGGCAGGTGGATCAATCCATTCAGCTCGTTTTACTAGATGACTACCAAATTCGACAATTTGGCCTTGAGTAGAATTGCCCATAAAATGCCTATTGTTTGGTCAGTGAAAGTAATTGTGTCCAAGCATCGTGTTGCGTGGACATATCAAGTAATGCCAAGCGATGACGCATAAAGTGCTCAGAAAGAGATTGTTTTTGCTCTTGGACGTAGTGTTCATAACGCTCTCTGGTGGATTGATCACTCTTCTTCAGTTCGACTTGATAGCTATCATTACCTATGACTAGATTCTGATTAGGAAATTGTTCTTCGAGCGGATCGGTAATTCGGATACCCACTAGATTATTTTGACTAGCTAAGTTGTCGATCATCACGCTAGAATTTTGTTGGTCGTAGTCGCTGAAGTCACTAAAAATAAAACACTGGCTCTCTTTTAATCCAAGATCGACTAAGTGCTTTAATGCGCCCTCTAAATTGGGTGCTTTTTTAGACACTATCCAATTTGGGAGTTTGTTTGATTGCTCAATGATTGCAGATAAAAGAGCCATGAGCGCCTTTTCGCCACGTCGAAATGGTAACGTGACTATTTCACTATCGGTGAGAATGACTGCGCCTACGCGATCGCCATGATGACAAGCTGTGCCCGCGGCAATTGCGGCAGCTTCACAAGCAATGACAGACTTCATATGGCCATCGGACGCAAAAAACATACGAGTTCTAAGATCGATGAGCAGAGCGATGTTCTTATCGTTTTCTTCTGCGTAAACTCGTAAATAAGGTTGACCTGTTCGTTGCGTTACTTTCCAGTCAATACAACGAACATCATCACCCGCGTAGTAGTGACGGAGTTCGACAAAATCCAACCCTCTGCCACGTTGTTGACTGCGATGCTTACCAGTGAGAGGAGTCAACTTTTGATAAGGCGGTTGCCACGAGATCTTACGACCTAGTAACGTCAGCTCAGCAAGCCTTTCGGAAGTTGGATAGATACGAAGGTCGACGGTCATAAAGCCTCCCCACAATTAAGAAAATGCAACGCTATTCAGAAGTTTATCGATGACTTGTTCAGTATCTACCCCTTGATTTTGAGACGAAAAACTCAAAACTAGACGGTGGCGAAGTACTGAATGAGCTACCGCTCTTACGTTGTCTGGTGTCACGTAATCTTGGCCGTTTAACCATGCGTGAGCACGTGAACATTTGTCTAATGCGATGGTGGCACGAGGGCTAGCCCCTAACTCAATCCACTGACTAAGCTGTTCATCACATTTATCAGGGTAGCGAGTCGTATCGATAAGATCGACAATGTACTGGTCTACATGTTCCGCGACATGAATCTTGTCAATCTGAAGACGTGCCTCTAACACTTTTTCTATGGTCATGAGTTGTTTGCTATCGTCGGACTTTTGGTTCTCAATACGCAAGAGTTTGAGCATCTTTTTCTCAGCGTCTTTGCTTGGATAATCAATTAGGATCTGCATTAAGAAACGATCCATCTGTGCTTCAGGAAGTGGATAGGTACCTTCTTGTTCAACCGGGTTTTGTGTCGCGAGCACCATGAACAGTTCTGGTAATTTGTGTGTTTCCCCTGCGACAGAAACTTGTTTCTCTGCCATTGCTTCAAGCAGTGCTGATTGCACTTTAGCCGGAGCACGGTTGATTTCATCGGCCAGCAACAGATTAGTAAATACTGGGCCTTTTTTGAATGTCAGTGATTGTGTGTTGCTTTCATAGACTTCGCTCCCCGTGATGTCAGCAGGAAGCATATCCGGCGTGAATTGAATCCGATGGATCTGTGAATCCAGTTGCTTGGCCAAAACGGTAACACTGCGAGTTTTTGCTAGTCCTGGCAGACCCTGCAAGAGAACATGGCCATTCGCGAGTAGGGCAATAATTAGTTGCTCTACAGATTTTTCTTGCCCTAGTACTTGTTTGTTTATCTGTTTCTGAAGTTCGATAAAATCTTGCATTATATTGCCCATATCGTTGCTGGTTACTACCAATGATTTGAAGGTAGGATATGAAAACGTAGCGAACTTGATAACTAGGACTATTACTAAACAGAATTGAGTTTAGATACGTGGAATAAAGAAAAGGTGTGCAATGCACACCTTTTGAGTTTTTCATGATTGGTGAAGTTAATTACTTGGCTTCACGGTATGGTAGCGTAGACAGTACACGGTCTAGGTTGAATGCAGTTGGCTCCTGACGCAGTGGGAATTCATTAAACGTCTGTAGTAGGCCTGCCACTTCAACTTGGATTGGAACGAAATGGAACATACGTTCTGCATACCAACGTAGGTATAGACCTGAGTGTTCTGGCGCTTCTTCATATGGGTCTGCACGTAGGTCAACCAGTTCTGGCCAAGTCGAGGCTAGACGTGGAGCAAACCAGCTCTCTTCTGTTGGGTGGATAAATGTTGCTTTGATCTTACCCACTCGCACCGCTTCTAGGTTGCCGGTTTCAGCAAAGTAGAAAATCTCGTTACGTTCAGTGTCTTCGTTGTTGAACCACGCGTTAGTATGGTCGTAGCCATCAATGTAAACATCATGTTTTTTCTTAAATGACTCTTGAACATCTTTAACACCAGCAATGGTTGCTAGAGTCGTGAACAAGTCTTCGTGAGACTGGATACCGTTGTTACGAGAACCTTCTGGAATGTGACCAGGCCAGCTAACCATAAATGGCACACGTACACCACCTTCGGACGTTAGACCTTTCTCACCTTTGAATGGCGTGTTACCACCATCTGGCCAAGACATTTTCTCTGCACCGTTGTCGGTAGTAAAGATGATAACTGTGTTATCACGTTGTCCCGTTTCTTCTAGCTTATCTAGAATTTCACCAACGTAGTGGTCAAGTTCAGCCATACCATCTGCGTATAAACCATAGCCAGTTTTACCTTGCCATTCTTCGCTTAGGTGAGTCCAAACGTGCATGCGAGATGGGTTATACCACATGAAGAATGGGTCATCTGTCTTCGAGAAATCGTCTAGGTAATCTAGAGCCATGTCTGTTAGTTCACGGTCAATAGTTTCCATTCGCTTCTTAGTTAAAGGACCAGCAGATTCAGTAGGGCCATCGGCAGTACCCGTTACAATACCACGAGGACCGAAGCGCTCGAAAAACTCAGGATCCTGTGGGTAATCTGGATGTTCTGGCTCTTCTTCAGCGTTTAGGTGGTAAAGGTTGCCGTAGAAGAAGTCAAAACCGCGGCGGTGAGGCATCATGTGCTCACGGTCACCAAGGTGGTTTTTACCAAGTTGAACGTTGAAGTAACCTTGTTCTTTGAGAACTTCGGCAAGTGTTGGATCGTCTGGGTGGATACCAACTGGAGAACCAGGTAGGCCAACGTTTAGTAGACCTGTACGTACAGGAAGCTGACCGGTTAAGAAAGCAGCGCGACCAGCAGTAGAGCTTGGTTGACCATAGTGGTCAGTGAAAAGCATACCTTCATTCGCAATACGGTCGATGTTAGGCGTTTTGTAGCCCATCATACCTAGGTTGTAGGCAGAGGTGTTTGACCAACCTATGTCGTCCGCCATGATGACGAGTATGTTCGGTTTTTCAGAGGTGTTTTTTGCCATCGCCGGTGCCGCAGCAACGGTAGCTAAAGCAGCGGTGCTTAGCACGGTTTTCTTTAGTAAGCTTTTAGAAAGGGTTTTCATAAGATGCTCCTGAAATAAGACAAGCACAGTATGTTTTCTTTCCGAAATTAACTGAACTAGGAGAATTCCTAAACGAATTGAAGCTGAGCCACACACTCAAAAAACTACTAGGCATTTGGGGAATTGCTGTTTATGGTAATGACGTTCGTTAATGAAAAGGAATTTAAAAATGCTCTCTGATTCAATCACTTCAGCATTGATTTCTATGTCTAGCCGGCTATTAAATGCCCCGACAGCGCAAATGGAAGAAACCATCATGGAGGTGCTACATGAATGTCGAATTGCGTTAAAAGTCGACCGTATTTCATGCTTGCCTATTGAACAAACCAGAATACGTGACTGGCGATTTTATGAGGCTGCGGGAGAAGGCGTTCCCAGAGTCAAATCCGAGCTGCCTACATCGTTGATTTTAGAGTATCGTCGACATATCCAAGCCGGTGTTGTTGTATCAAGTGACGACTCGCCAGAACTTCTTGACCTCGCGAGCCGCTTACAGGATGAAAAGCCACTGCGTCATATATTGGTTCCCATAAGTGCAATGGGGAAACCATGGGGCTTATTGGCTTGTGCAAATTTCAATGATGTAGACAGTTATTCAGAAGAATTTATAAACGCGGCGACTGTTCTGGGCAATATGATTGCATCCAGTATAGAGCGTGTGCGTCATTATGAGCAGCTGGTAAAAAGTCGCAAAGACGTAGTAGAGAGAAACAAACGTATCATTGGTGAACGAGAAAGAGAACGACAGAACATTGCGCGTGATTTGCATGATGATTTCAGTCAACGTCTTGCTTCTTTGGGAATCGAGCTTAGCCTTGCGTCCAGCATTTGTGATGAAACCACAAGCCCTGCGCTAATGAAGTGCGCCAATGAACTCGCATCAATAACAAAAGATGTTCAACATTTGTCTCGTCATTTGCATCCTGTGGTCATTGAAAGAGTGGGCTTGAATGCTGCTATCCAATCTCATGCAGAACAAATTGCTGAACGCTCACGGTTATACTTAGCGATTGAGCTTGATGAAAACATCTCTTTTAATCATGATGTTTCATTGCATGTCTACCGCATTATCCAAGAGGCGTTGTCGAATATCGTGAAACATGCGAATGCTTCTGCGGTCACAATCAAGTTACAGCAATTGAGTAATGGTTGGATAGAATTATCTATTCGAGATGACGGTATCGGAATTGCTCAAGATCAAACATACACTCAATCACCTTCGCTAGGTCTTCAATCTATGATTGAACGCGGAGAACTGATTGGTGGTGAATTGGCCATTAAACGCAATGATCCAAAAGCAGGAACTACCGTTAAATTATCAATAAAGACAAGTGAGGCATAAATGGCAACCGTCGTAATTGCAGATGATCACCAGATAGTCAGTGAAGGTATTGCCCGCTTGGTGGAGTTAACCCATCAGGTTGTAGGGATTGGCGTTGATGCCACAGAGTTACTTCAGCTTGTTAAGCTGCATCGACCAGACTTAATTATTACCGATATTTCTATGCCAGGTATGCAGCTAAACACGACGCTTTCACTGCTTAAGCGGACTTCGCCAAACAGTAAACTGGTTTGCCTATCTATGCATGATGAACCAGAGATAGTTAAGGCTGCTTACCAATATGGTGCTGACGGGTATGTACTTAAACATCAAGCCGGTTTTGAGCTGGCAGCGACGATGGCAAATGTACTCGCCGGAGAACGCTATATACCAGGTGAGCTGAAAAGCATTATTGAGCAAAAGACAGATTTGACGGCCAGACAAGTTGATATTCTGAAATTATTAGCCCAAGGCTTTTCTGCGAAGAAAGTAGCTTTGGAGCTCAATATCTCTTCTAAAACGGTCGAATACCACAAGTATAAGATGATTGAACAACTTGAACTTGCTAGTGCGACCGAGCTTATTGCCTGGGCTCACAGCCGAAAGTTCATTTAACTTACCTTACGCCTCTCTAATTCATATCTCCTCTCGTTAGGAAATGTCCTAGTGGCCTAATTTAGGCCACCTAAGGATAATTATCCTAAATCCAACAGGAGCGCAGATATGACGATGACATCACCACACCCATTCCACCTTTTGGTTAAGCCTGTTGGCTCAAAGTGTAACTTAGATTGTCACTATTGTTACTACTTGAGAAAAGAAGAGCGTTATCAGCCAGGGGCAACGATGCAGATGTCAGAAGCTCTTCTGGAAACATACGTGCAGCAATACATCGCTGCTCAGCCAAAACACATCAAATTTGTAGATTTCAGTTGGCAAGGTGGGGAGCCTGCGCTGCGCGGTCTTGAATTTTACGAAAAAGCGGTAGCATTACAAAAAAAATATGCTCGTTCAGGTATGACGATCTCTAATACTTTCCAAAGTAATGGAACGTTGATCAATGAGAAATGGGCAAAATTCTTCAAAAAGAATAATTTCTTAATTGGATTGAGCATTGATGGTGACGAACTTAATCATGACTTAGGTCGACCTGATGTAAAAGGGAATGGCAGTTACTCACGAGTATTACGTGGTCTCGCCCTGCTGCAAAAACATAAAGTACAGTTCAACACCCTGACCGTTGTGCATAACGACAACGCGCACCTTGGGAAGCAAACTTATCAGACACTCAAAAAATTAGGCTCTAACGTCATTCAGTTCCAGCCTTGTGTTGAGCACTCACTTGATCGTCGTGGGGAAAAAGACTGGTCTTTGACTCCACATCAGTGGGGGCATTTTTTGTGTGATGTATTCGATGAGTGGCGAAAAGAAGACGTGGGAAAAGTACACATTCAGTTTTTCGAAAACACGCTCGGTGTTCTTGCTGGTCAACCAAGTCAAATGTGTTTCCATTCGGAAACTTGTGGTCAACAAATGATGCTAGAGCATGATGGCAGTATTTATTCTTGTGATCACTATAGTTATGAAAATCATAAGGTTGGCGATATCGAATCGGTAGATTTAGGCACTGTAGCGTCCTCTCCGAAGCAAGTTGAATTTGGTTTAAACAAGTGGAAGTCACTGCCTAAGCAGTGCCGAGAGTGTGATTTCAGACCGATGTGTAATGGCGGCTGTCCAAAAGAGCGCACTGCTTTTACTGCAGACCTTGAGCCGGGTTTAAATCATCTATGTTTTGGATATAAAAAATTCTTTGTGCACGCAATGCCATACTTTGCCGCCATGTTAGAGGCAATCAAGTTAGGACATCCAGCTGCAGTTTATCCAATGTTCGTAAAGCGGATTACAGCGTAATTTTGTGTAGGCGATAATTTTCAATCATTAAGGAACGAAGTAAATGAAAAACAAACTCACCACAGCAGCAGGTTGCCCTGTTGCACATAACCAAAATTCAATGACTGCGGGCAAACGTGGTCCAATGCTTTTGCAAGATGTCTGGTTTTTGGAAAAGCTTGCACATTTTGATCGCGAAGTGATCCCTGAGCGTCGAATGCATGCGAAAGGTTCTGGGGCTTATGGAAAATTCACAGTGACTAACGATATTACCAAGTACTCGAAGGCGGCAATCTTCTCTGAAGTTGGTAAAACAACCGAACTGTTTGCTCGGTTTACTACGGTTGCAGGTGAGAGAGGTGCCGCAGACGCTGAACGTGATATTCGTGGTTTCGCACTTAAGTTCTATACAGAAGAGGGGAACTGGGACTTAGTGGGTAACAACACGCCTGTATTCTTTTTACGAGATCCACTTAAGTTTCCGGACTTGAATCATGCGGTAAAGCGCGATCCGCGAACCAATCTTCGAAGTGCAGAAAACAACTGGGATTTTTGGACGTCACTTCCCGAAGCATTTCATCAAGTGACGATTGTGATGAGCGATCGCGGCCTCCCTGCTACTTACCGTCATATGAATGGTTACGGCAGCCACACCTTCAGTATGATTAATTCAGACAATGAACGTGTTTGGGTGAAGTTCCACTTCAAAACACAGCAGGGAATCAAGAACCTGACGGATCAAGAAGCAGAGAAACTGATTGGGCAAGACCGCGAAAGCCATCAACGTGATCTCTACGATAGCATCGAAAATGGAGTGTTCCCGAAATGGACGATGCAAATCCAGGTGATGACAGAGACTGAAGCGAACGATGTTGAGTTCAACCCATTTGATCTAACCAAAGTATGGCCTCATGCGCGTTTTCCGTTGATTGAAGTAGGGGAGTTTGAGCTCAACCGCAACCCAGAAAACTTCTTTGCGGAAGTTGAGCAATCAGCGTTTAACCCTGCCGCTATCGTACCCGGAATTGGATTCTCTCCAGACCGAATGCTACAAGGTCGCTTATTTGCTTACGGCGATGCGCAGCGCTATCGCTTAGGCGTTAATCATCATCAAATTCCAGTGAATGCACCACGTTGTCCGGTCCACAGTTATCATAGAGATGGGGCTATGCGTGTTGATGGCAATTTTGGTTCAACAAAAGGCTATGAGCCAAACCAGTACGGTGAGTGGGCACAGCAATCGGAATATGCTGAACCTGAATTAGAGCTAGATGGCGCAGCGAATCACTGGGATCATCGTGAAGACACCGACTACTTCACACAAGCAGGTAACCTGTTCCGTATTATGACGTCCAGTGAACAGAGAAGGTTATTTGAAAACACAGCACGTTCAATTGGTTCTGCCTCTAGGAAAGTGCAACTGAAACATGTTCAACATGCACTTCTCGCCGACCGTAATTACGCGCAAGGTTTAGCAGAATTACTTGGTATTGATATGGATGAACTGGAGGCAGAAAATGTCACAGATAAAAGCGTTGTGGAAGTTTGAGGGGTGTTTTTTTAGTTTTCCTCCAAAGTTAAACATTAGTTTTGCTCAGCCACAATATTTGTAAAAACTGTGGTTTAGAGAGATTTACTGCGCCTCAAAAAATGAGGCGCCGATGAAGGTATAAACGTATGTCAAATCATGAACAAATAAACGAAAGTAGGGATGAGTATAAGGAAATAAATAAAGGAAATAAAATCATCGCGTTCGCAATGTGGTTGATAAAAGCCATTGTGATATTGGCGGTATTAATTGGTAGTTCAATTGGTTTATCTAAGCTTGGTACTATTCATGGAAAAACACTTCCTGAAAGCTACTTTATTGATGGTTATCCCACTATTTTGAAGTTGCTTGATTCTGAAGTATTTATGGGATTTGTATTTTTTGTAACCGTCGCCATTATTGTGTATGTCCTTTATCTGCTTTGGGAATTACATGAAATTGCAGTACATAAGTCCGCGAAAATGTCGAGTGCTCATACACAAATTGTATTTGCTCTTTCACTGTGTGGTCTGTTTATCGATAAAACGTGGTGGGTTTTAGCTATCATTATTGCTTTTGCGCGTTGGGATGTATTAGCCGAAGCGATTTCGTCCATAATTCGAAATGGTCGTACTGTGATCTCTACGAATAAGGAGCAATAAGATGAAAGAAATAATGCTTCCATATATTCTAGTTTGCTGGATTTTAGTTAAATTAGGTGTCGTTAAATGGACGCTGCGTAACGCTACAATCATTGTTGCGATAGGTTTGACGCTCGCGTTTGCTTTGTTTACTGCACACCGATTTTGGTCTCCTGCGGACCTTACCGATAGTACGACAGTGAAAGCACCACATGCCGTTTTAAGTCCATTAATTGGACAAGAAGTTGAACAAGTATTCGTAAATCACAATCAGGTAGTCAAAAAAGGCGATTTAATATACACCCTGCGTTCGGTTGACACTGAATCTCAAATGATAGGATTAGATGCAGAAAAGAAAGCGGCAAAAGCTGAAATACTCGCACTCACCCATCAGATTGCTAACGATGAAAAGAACCTTGATCGTTTAACCCAACTTGGTGACTTTTCACAAGAATCAGAACGAGATAACCTACGAACACGCATCGACACTACTAACGCTCAAATTGCATCAGCCAATGCGAAAATTTTGAGCATTGAGGCTCAGATTGCAACAGCAGAATGGCAAAATGAGCGAAGAGAAGTTCGTGCTCCTTTTGATGGGCAACTTTCAATCTCAAACATTGTTGATGGTACGCGTGTAGGTAACATGCACTTATACAACACGAATAAGAAATTTGTAGAAATGCGTATTGCCGACCAAACCTATCGCGGACTCAAAGTCGGTCAATTCGCAGAGTTTTATGTGAATGCATACCCTGGTGAGGTATTCCGTGGCCGTGTACATAGTTTAACCACTGGTACGGGGGAAGCACGTGTTTCTGTCATGAATGGTTCTCAACATGTGCGCCAACACGTTGGGAATAATATGAACAATCATGGTCGAACAATTGTGATTGAGTTTGATGAACCTGAAGGATACAACATTCCAATTGGGGCTACCGGTTCAGGATGGGTTTCAGCAACAAAACCTCATCCAATGCTTGGTTTCATGGATATTATCGGTGCAGCAACTGTTAGGCTTAAATCTTACAAAGCTTATTTATCAGCACTTTAACATTATAAATCTTCAATAGATGAAGGAGTTTAGCCAATCTGTTGTAGGTTGGCTAAACTTAGCAGCTTGAATAGTCATGTAACATTCTCTAGTCATCTTTTACGTTGTATTGGGTGCTTAACATACACCGTTAAACGTTTAGTGGATAAGAAAATTTGGCCACTAGATCAGAGGTCTTGCTATACTTTAAGTAATGCGTTAAGCGCCAATTTAGCGACCCGTATAACTTAGTTTTGTCCAAAACCTTCACAGGTTGAATTTTTACACGTGGCACTTTTCTAGCTCGAAAATGCCCCAAAGTGTGTTTAGAACTTATGAATCTAGCATGAGAACTATTGTGGCAACAACTTGTTCGCAAATTGTCTAACACTTATTCGTGCATCAGGCTGGAACATATTTTGCCGATCCATTCATGCTATACAGAAAAATCTGTATTTAGTGATGTATGGACAGAACTTTAGAACATAAATCATTGTTAGTTATAGTAAAAAAAATGTATCGTTTACGTCAGAAAAGATGTTAGACAGAATTATTTTTTCTAATATAGCTGTTATGCACTATGGGAATATATCCAATCATACGCAGTTTTCCTGAATTATTTAATGAGAGAATAATGATTAAGTACAATTGGGTTTGTAACCAATGTTCAAATGTTAACCAAGCAGGTACTGACATATGCACAAATTGCGGATGCTCCGCATATGCAACACCTGATGAGATTGATGCACGAAAAGATCCTAGTGGATACGAACTTAGAAGCTTTAGAGCGTTGCTAGATAAGAAGATTATTGCATTTTGTTATACTCCAGCGTTTATCGTTGTCTTTGCATTCAATGGTAATCTATTAGCTTTAATGCTCGTTGCATTATCTATAGCAAGTTTAGTTATTACTGAGTTTGACTTTGTAAAGTTTATTTTCAAGGATAAATGGGCGAAGAAGAGTATTGCGGGATACAGTGTCTCTATGCTGTTGCTTTTTTTAGTTAGAGTAACCGCGACCAATGAAGTAATTGTAAATACCGTTATTGCATTAATATTAGTTTATCTATTAGCTATGTCTTACTACTTATTTAAGAGTCAAGCCAGTGAGAAATTCTTAAGTAGATATCACAAACACCATAAAGAAAATGTTAATTAAAACAAATGCATATAGTGTTGTCATATCAAGTTAATTCGCTTCGTTCAACAAACTGCTTAAGACGGATTATCAACGCTGGGCGATTTTAGTTCTAGTCTGGTACAGTGCTTACGGTGGTTAGTTTAAGTATCGTGGTTGCGTTGCTAGCCACTTAGCAGGGCGTTAGTTTTCTTTTGGTATCAGGGGGAATATGTTTAAATTCGTAAGGTTGATAGTGCTATCAAATTTATTAGCACTGCTAATTGTGGTTACTTTCGAGTATTTCACGGGCTATTTGAAACTATCATTTTCTAGCGATTATGCGTTCTATTCAATGCTAATCCTTCTTGCTCTGGGTTCACTTTTGTCGTTTTCCGGTCATAAGGTCGGATATAGTGACCCTAGTAACATGGCTGGCGTTTCTGCTAGTTCGCTAATTGAAAACGAGTCTGCTAAATCAACCATTGTGACAAAATTAGAGAGTACGTCTGTTGGGCACAGTTTATTGATCGCTAGTTTGTTCCCACTACTTTATTGCCTGCTATCGTAGTCATCACCTAACAAATTGTTCAACTGGATTCCAAAACGCTCGGCACTTTTGTAATGGTCGGCTTTTGTGGTTAAGGTTGTCATATTTAGTTTTGTGGTCAGCGTTTTCTCACCAATTAACAAGGCGTTATATCTTACAGAGGGAGTGACATGGAAAGTACTTGCATAGCATGTAAAAACAGTATCAAGGAATCGGCTTTTCGCTACAAGCATTGTAATGCATATCAGTTGAAGTCCCCTATCGTTCAACCGCTACTGTTTTCACTTGGGGTTCTATCTTTAGTTCTACCTCTGCTAGTAATCGCGTTCGATATAATTCAAGAATTGAGAGCGCCAAAGTTAGATATAGAGGTCTTAAGTGCAAATGGAAAACGAAAAGAAATAGTCATAGCGGTAAAGAATGATTCTCGAAAAGACGCGATTGTGTACTATGCGCAATACGAAGTTACGGGCAATACTTACCCAGTGGCTAATCTAGACCCAGTGGTTATTAAAGCGAATAGCATTACTACCATTCCTCTCCATTTCAATAGTAGCATCGGCAATGCGTTAAACTTTTCTTCTTTTAGAAGTATAGATGACGAATACTTTAGACCTAATATTAAAGACAAGGTTTGGGGAGACAATGAAACTTGTACATTGTATGTAGTGGTTCGTGAGGATAGAAGAGTAGCAAAAAAAGTAAGCTTTCAGTGCGTCAAGTAACATATGGAAAACGCCTTTCAGAGGAACTCAAAAAAGACATTACGAGTATTCTAGAAAGAAGAGCATAAGGAAAGTGGGCTAATCAGGCCGCTTCTTTTTTATAGCTGCAACCATCTCAATATTACTCCTTTTTATTCGCGAATTCGGATATCCGTTACAATTTTGCTTCGGCAACCTCACTTTTACGAGTTTATTATACGAGTTGTATTGAAAATCGTAGAGTTACTCGTTTTTTTCTTCTTCAAAATGCCGTTGATTTTTAAGAATTAGCACTAGAATCTGGATTGAGATTTCTTCCAAAAAAGTGTCAACATTACTTTGTCAATAAAATCTCTCGTTAGCCCTTTAAATCCGTGCACTCTAGGTGAACTGAAAGTGTCACCTAGAGTGCATGAGGGTGGGGGGGGGGCGGGAGTTTATGCTTGTGATGCGACCAGAGCCCCACCATCTCAAATTCTTGGACCCAAATTCTTCAATGTTTTTGGTTTGCATAGACGTTCTAGTGATTATTCGGATTCCGAATCCATGATTTTTGGCCAGCGAAGCCGAGTATTATGTTTTAAAAAGTGGGTGTGCGGATCTGTGAATGCCTATAGGCCTTTTAAGTTCTTAATACTGGATGAGTAGGCTTACTTGCTAATGGCTAGTTCAGGCGTGTTATGTCGTTAAATGAGAGTTGAAAGATTAGGCTGGAAGATGGTGTTAAGAATGAACGAAAGGCTAGAAGTGTTTTCTTGATCGCCCCTTAGTGTTGTTTGATTAGCCTGGAGTGTATTACGTGGTGGTAAAGCCCAATCCAATATACATGAATGTAAGTAGGCGGCTCTCTGCGCTAGCTAGTTATGCCAAAGGAGTAGTTCTTATTCTTGATTGCTCTATTCGTTTAGAAGTGCGTACAAAGCCATATAAGTAATTCTAGACGCTAGTCGGTTTTGTTTTTTGTTTGATTCGTGTGTTGAACCTAGCGAAAAAGCGGTCTAGTCTTACTGTTAGAAAAACTACTGTATAAGTCCACCTTTCGTCCACCCTTAATCCACCCAAGCAAGAGCGGGATAAAGTGGGGAAGAGGAAAGTTGATTGTTTTCAGTGTATTGCGAGAGATTTACGACGTTTTTGAGGGCTCAAAAACGGTGAAACCCCGATGTTGGTAGCATCGGGGTTTCGAATTTTTAGATTTCTCGATTGGTAAGGTCGATTATCTTTTCTATGCAGAAGGCTGGATTAATCCAATCTTATTCCTTGGTAAGGAATTAGATGCGGATGAAGTCCATGTGCTCAACTTTTGGCTTGTAAGCGTGACGTTGAACGTCTTGTGGCTTAACCTTAACTTCAGCGCCGTCAACCACTAGAGTGATTGCTTCGTAGAACTCAGGCTTGTCCATTTGGTTGATCACTTCGTCGTGATTAAGTTCGATAGATACAGCTGCTGCTTCACCACCGTAGATTACAGCTGGGAATTTACCAGCGTGACGTAGGCGGCGGCTCGCACCTTTACCTAGTTCAGTACGTACTACTGCTTCAAATTTCATAGTTTTACTCTCAAATTAGTAAAAATTAACTTCACACCTCAATGCGACCTTGAGTATGTGGTAATGCTTAGGCAGAAACGAGTTCATGCTTAAGCGAGCGCGGATACTAACATCACATTTGAATATGAGCAAGTAAGAAGCCTATCACAAAGTGAATTTCCTTCGATATTTGGCTCGTTTGTAGATAAAACGCTCGCTAACCCTATTTTATCGCTTTCTTTGCACTTCTGTCTTGTTCTTTTGCCCTGTTTATATCGTCGCGAAATCATCAAGTTAATGAACGGAAAATGAATGTTCGCCTAAGGCTTGGTTAATGCTTGGTTAGGTAACCTTAGTGTTAATTAATCAGCAGAATGAATAGGTGAAAACATGGAACCGGTAAGTATTGTCGTTATTACGTTAAATGAAGAGAAACGCATTAGTCGCTTAATGGAAGAGTTGAGCGTGCAAACCCATCAAGAGTTCGAAGTGATCGTGGTCGACTCAAACAGTGAAGATAACACCCGAGAAGTCGCACAAGCCTATGAAAGTGCATTGCCAAAACTGACAGTCCACCATATGCAAGAACGCGGTGTTAGCCTTGGTCGAAACACCGGGGCTGCTTTGGCGCAATACAACAGAATCCTTTTCTTGGATGCCGACGTAAGCCTGCCTCGTAACTTCCTTGCGAAGGCGCTTTATGAGTTAGAAGAGAACAAGCTTGAAGTTGCTGGCGTATACATGAGTTCAAAAGGGCTACCACTGGTTCATAAATTCGGTTATGGGCTGTTTAATGCGGGCTTGTTTGCGACTCAGTTCTTTTTCCCTACAGCGATTGGCGCGTGTATTTTTTCAACCAAACGAGCGCATGAAGAGAGCGGCGGTTTTGATGAAGAGATTGTCCTTTGTGAGGACTGTGATTACGTAAAACGTGCGAGCAAAACATGGCGATTTAGATTCCTAAATATGACCTTCGGTTTTGACCCTCGTCGATTAGATCAAGATGGTGTTGTGAAGACGGGTTCAACTTACCTTAAAGCCAATATAAGACGCTTCTTTAAAGGCGAAATGCGTAACAACGAAATGAACTACAAGTTTGGTCACTACAAAGAGCAGTAAGCATTGAGGTTGTTATGTTTGATGGACTAGGGCTGTTTCTGGGAGCATTAGGTGATGCTCTCATTGGCCCAAACCTATTTGTACCGGGAGAGCCGTTTTTTATCGCTGCGGGCTTTCAACTGTATTCAGGTGCATGGATGGCGTTGGTGTTTGTAATGTTAGGTGGTTTCGTTGGGGATCAACTGAGTTACTTCATTGGCTTAAAGTGGGGCAGAACAGCCCAAAAGAAGCTTATTCAATTCCGACCAAAAACCAGAAGAGTGATCGCACGGTGTCGTTATCTCATTGTGAAAAAGGGCACATTCATCATAGTCGCGGCACGCCTTTTGGGTCCTATTGCTTGGGTTGTTCCTGTTATTGCAGGTTCTCATCGCGTTAAGTGGCACAGTTTTACGCTGTTGTCTTCGATAGGCTTATTGCTTGGCGGTGGTCAATTCATTGCTTGGGGTATGTTGTTGGCACATGGTGTCGAACAGTTTCCTTTATTGGGTGCGGTTAAGGTTTTCCTAAGCGAGCACCAAAGCTTACTGATTGGCTTAGTTGCAGTGACCATTTTTGTTGTTGTGGGCAACAAACTTAAATGGCGTAAGTTGACCTTAAAAACCAGCGCGTTTTTAGTGGCTTGGCTGTGTTA
>NZ_MCYD01000566.1:0-8260 GCF_002876325.1 Vibrio sp. 10N.261.52.A1 | reverse complement strand
GTGCTGCATTTCAATTTTAAACAGTTAATTATATTAAAAGTGACAACCAAAAACGGAATAAGCAGCACAAGTCATTTCGATCTATTACTCAAATCATCGAATTACATGCGTCAGCATTTCAATATTTTGGTCATCTAACCGGGTTAACTTAACGGACAGCGCACCAAATTCTGCGGTATTCCCAATGTGTGTACCACCACAAGGAATAGTCACCTGAGTATCTGCGTCAAGCTGCCACTCCCAGTAACGAGAGTCTGTTAACGCCTCGCCCTCTAACCTCATCGTAACCGCCGTTGGTTGTGCTAACCAAACAGAAATCAGCTCATTAACATCGGCTTCAATGACCTCAAGGTTCGCTAGCATATCTGCCACATTAAGGCCGCGCTTCTTCAAGGTTTTACCCAAGCGATAAGTGTCTTTACATTGTTCAGGCGTTACAAAGCTGGTGACTTGGGCGTAGCTATTAAAGTCATAGCTGCCCAATGGATCTTTGCGGTCTGCATCTTTGCGCCAATAGTTATCAGCTAAGACCTTATTCAACGCTAAGAAGGCGACATGTCCAGCGCTATGGCCACGGCTAAGGCTCGCTTGGTACTCTTTATCAACCGACAACGATACCTGCTCGTTAACACTTATCGTAGAAGCAGATACAGGTAGCTGGTGGACTACCACAAACACCCAACCCTCTGTATCACGCTTAACAGGAATATCTGCTGCTACATAAAGTTTGCCAGTAGATTGTTCTATCGCGCCAACTAAACAATCATCAACGGTATATTGCACGCCACCAAGGTTAATGGTGCCTTTATCTGCTGGGTGATCTGGCCAAATATGGCTAACAGGATGAAAAGGAGTCACATCAGTGATCAAGTAGGTTTTGTTCTCATCACTTTCAACATGCAGAACCTTTGCCTCAAGCTGCCAAGTCTGGTGGCAGAATTGGGTGATGGTCGTTGTGATTGCTGCTGGTGTAATCAAGTCGCTCATTGTCATGTCGTTCTTCTTTTGGAATCTAGTCTAGGTCGCTTGCTGATAATTCCTAGCAAGGTGCGGTTATCAGATAACGTAAATTTTGCTTAAAAAAATACCCGAGACAGGCTCGGGTATCAAATCTATTCAAAAGGACTATTTACGTCCTTTAACCATGCTCATCATGCGCTTACGTTTGCGCTCTTGAGAGATAGTTAGCTTGTTCGTCTTAGCTTCAAATGGGTTTTCGCTGTTCTGGAATTGAATGCGAATTGGCGTACCCATGATTTCTAGTGAACGACGGTAGTAATTCATCAGGAATCGCTTGTATGAATCTGGCAGGTCACGAACTTGGTTACCGTGGATAACGATAATTGGTGGGTTATAACCACCCGCGTGCGCGTATTTCAGTTTCACACGACGGCCACGAACCATAGGTGGTTGGTGATCATCAGTCGCCATCTTCATGATACGAGTTAGGACAGACGTACCAACACGGGTTGTCGCTGACTTGTAAGCCTCTTGAACCGATTCAAACAAGTGACCAACACCTGTACCGTGAAGTGCCGAGATGAAGTGAATACGTGCGAAATCAACGAAACCTAAACGACGGTCTAGTTCTTTCTTAACGCGCTCTTTCACGTCGTTATCTAGGCCATCCCACTTGTTTACTGCGATCACGATTGAACGACCAGCGTTCAATGCAAAGCCTAGTAAGCTCAAGTCTTGATCTGAGATGTTCTCTCGAGCATCAATCACAAGTAAAACTACGTTCGCATCTTCAACCGCTTTCAACGTTTTAACAACCGAGAACTTCTCTACGGTTTCATTGATGTTTTTACGACGACGAACACCCGCAGTATCGATCAGAACGTATTCACGCTCATCACGGCTCATTGGGATGTAGATAGAATCACGAGTAGTACCAGGCATATCGTAAACAACCACACGCTCTTCACCTAGGATACGGTTAGTTAGCGTTGATTTACCTACGTTTGGACGACCAATAATAGCAAGCTTGATTGGCTGATCTTGCAGACGCTTGAACTCTTGTTCCGCTTCTTCTTCAGTGAAATCAACCTGTTCTGCTTCTTCGTCTTCAAATTCTGTTAGATCGCTAATTTCACCCTGCTCAGCTTTAAGTGCTTCAGCAAATGGGTTTAGAGCAAGATCAATCAGTGCTGTAACACCACGACCGTGCGCTGCAGCGATTTGGTACATGTCTTCTACACCTAGCTGCCAGAAGTCAGCACTTGCTGCATCAGGGTCAATACCATCAACCTTGTTTACTACAAGCATTGAAGGCTTTTCTAGTTGGCGAAGGTGCTTCGCGATAGCAACGTCTGATGGTGTTAGACCAGCACGACCATCTACCATGAACAGCACAACATCAGCTTCGTCAATCGCCGCTAATGACTGCTCTGCCATTTTAGTTTCAACACCTTCTTCAGTACCGTCGATACCACCAGTGTCGATAACAATAAACTCATGCTCACCAAGTTGAGCATGGCCATATTTACGGTCACGCGTTAAGCCAGGGAAATCCGCAACCAATGCATCACGAGTTCGAGTCAATCGGTTAAACAACGTAGATTTACCTACGTTCGGACGCCCTACTAGAGCAACAACAGGTACCATAACAACCTCTACAATTTCTTCTCTTAATGTAGTTATAGGTAAGCACTTGTTCGCAAGTTTAAACTCTTACCTATAACCACATGGTTTATTAATTTTTAACAACAAAACGGCTCCTGGCTGTTACCAACCAGGAGCCGACTGTGAATTATATCACGCTTTTATTGGCTAATCGTCAGTTTCTTTACATCGCCGTTGCGAGTCGTCACTAAGTAGCCTTCAGGCAGTTCAATTGGCGCTACCGCAAAGCCGCTGTCATCAACTAACTGCTGAGCAACAAACTCACCCGTTGAACGATCTAACCAGTGTAGATAACCTTCTGTATCACCCACAACAACGTATCCGTTAATGATAGCAGGTGCTGTCAGTAAGCGGTTTTCTAGCAGTGGAGTGCTCCAAAGTTCAGTACCACTACGTGCATCAACTGCAGCCACGTGATCCTTATCTGTAACGAGGAACAAACGGCTGCCGTCACTTGCTAAGTCAATCGCTGATGAGTAGTTACGTTTCCAAACTGGCTTACCAGAGCGTAGATCAATGGCAATCAACTGACCATTGATACCAACCGTGTACAAGGTACCACCTAGTACAACTGGCGATGCATCAACATCAACCAAGCGATCGATTTCCGTCGCGCCCTTTGGTGTACCAACTGGTTGTTGCCAAATCAGCTGACCACGCTCAACAATAGCGGCTGCTAGACGACCATTTGCCGTCCCCCAGAACACACCACCAGAAACCGCAACAGGAGCACTGTCGCCACGTAGTGTCAGGCTTGGAACTTCAGTACTGATTGTCCACTTCTGTTCACCGGTCTCTTGGTCTAGCGCGAGCATCATGCCGCGGCTAGTGTGAACCAATACCATGTTGTTGTCAGTGGCAGGAGATGCAAGCACTTCACCGTTTACCGATACACGCCACAACTCTTCGCCAGTCGATTCATCCAGTGCAATTACTTCACCATTTTCAGAACCAACAAACACTTTGCCGTAAGCAGCAGTTAAGCCACCAGACAAACGAGCCAGTACATCTTTCTCAAGGTCTGTTTTCCACAGCTCTTTACCCGTTTCAGGATCAAGCGCTTTAACCAGACCTTCACGGCTTGCAACAAACACTTTGTCGTAAGCCAGCTCAGGTGTCAGTTTTGAAAAGTAGTGACCAACACCATCACCAACCGAGGTCGACCATTCCTGTTTAGGAGTGAACTCACTGTTTACCGTTGGTACTGGCGCCATGATTACGGTGTCTTCTTCACCCGCACAGCCAGCTAATAGGCCAAGAGCAATCGCACACAACGCCGCTTTTGGAAACATCTTCTTCATTCAAAGCGCCTTATTTAGCTAGGTCGTCAAGTTTGATTTGAAGCGTTTGGCTCGCATCAACAGCTTGCTGTGCTTCTGTGTAAGCACTGTATGCTGCGTCTGTGTCGCCTTTACGAAGTGAGATATCACCACGTAGTTCAGCCACGCGGCCTTTCCAAGATTCGTCCGTTACTGCAGCAAGATCAGACAACGCAGCATCGAATTCACCTTGTTCAGCTTTGATACGAGCAACACGGTAAGTCAGTAGTGGCGAAAGTGCCGCATCCTTAGTTGCCGCTTTTGCCCACTCTAGCTGTTCAAGTGCTGCAGATAATTCACCCGCTTGTACTTGTACTTTTGCTAGCTGCATCGCTGCAAGTACTGAGTACTCAGCATCTTTATTTGCATCGATAAAAGCTTGAATATCAGATTGAGCATCAACGCCTTTTGCATCTAAAGCAGAGATCACTGTCGTGTAGCTTTCTGAAGCAGCTTCACGCGCCTCAACTACTGAATCTTGGTAGTAGCGCCAACCGAATAGACCACCTAAACCAATAACCGCACCGAAGATTACGGCTTTACCGTTCTCTTTCCACCAATCTTTAATGGCTTCAACCTGCTGCTCTTCGCTATCGTAAAGTTCCACTTCCTGTCCTCTTTAATTCTTTAAACGCCAGCATAGTGCTGACGTTAATATTCGTTATGAGCGTTTGCTCTAAGGCTAATTAGATTAGCGCAGCTACTTTTGCAGCAACGTCTGCTTGGGCAACAACTTCTTGTTCACCACCAACCAGATCTTTCAATACCACAGTGTTGTCTGCTACTTCGTTTTCACCCAGTACCAGAGCAACTACAGCACCTACTTTGTCTGCACGTTTGAATTGCTTCTTGAAGCTACCACCACCGAAGTGGCTCATTACACGTACACCTTCAACGGTATCACGTAATTGATTCGCTAATTGCATGCCCGCGATCATAGTGCCTTCGCCAGCCGCAACCATGTAAACATCAACACTGCGACGAACTTCTGTAAGCTCTAGCGTTTCCATCATTAGGACTAGACGCTCTAGGCCCATTGCGAAACCAACAGCTGGTGTTGCTTTACCGCCAAGTTGCTCAACAAGACCGTCGTAACGACCACCGCCACATACGGTACCTTGAGCACCTAGGCTTTCAGTGATCCACTCAAATACTGTGCGGTTGTAGTAGTCCAAACCACGTACTAGACGCTCGTTAACTTGGTATTCGATACCAACTGCATCAAGAAGTTCACACAAACCAGCAAAATGTTGCTTCGACTCTTCACCTAAGTATTCAGAAAGTCGAGGTGCGTCACCTAAGATAGCTTGAACGTCTGGGTTCTTAGTATCTAGTACACGAAGTGGGTTTGTGTGCATGCGACGTTTACAATCTTCGTCTAGCACATCAATGTGCTGTTCAAGGAAAGCAACAAGTGCTGTACGGTAGTTCGCGCGATCTTCAGTAGAACCGATTGAGTTCAGCTCTAGACGAACGTGCTTGTCGATGCCTAGCTCACGCCATAGACGCGCAGTCATCATGATAAGTTCTGCGTCAACGTCTGGACCGTCTAGGCCAAACACTTCCACGCCACATTGATGGAATTGACGGTAGCGACCTTTTTGAGGGCGCTCGTGACGGAACATTGGGCCCATGTACCATAGGCGTTGCTCATCACGGTTAATAAGGCTGTTTTGGATACATGAACGTACACAACCCGCTGTGCCTTCTGGACGTAGCGTTAGGCTATCGCCGTTACGGTCATCAAAGGTGTACATCTCTTTTGAAACAACGTCTGTCTCTTCACCCACTGCGCGGCTAAATAGGTTTGTTTCTTCAACGATAGGCATACGCACTTCGTTGTAACCGTGTGCACTCACCACGTTTTTCACTGCGTTTTCTACTTTCTGCCACAGTGGTGATTGAGTCGGTAGGCAGTCGTTCATGCCTCGGATTGCTTGGATATTTTTAGCCACAATATTTATTCCGTAATTTCTCACGACCAGGTGTTGATGCGAATAGACAACCACACCTCATCGCGTTTTATTAATCTTCTAGGTTTTCTACATCAATGCGATTTGCTTTATCAAGCACTGATGCTTTTGCTCGAATCTTAGCTTCAAGCTGATCAACAAGGTCGTTGTTGTCAAAGCGCTCTTTCTGACGCTTACCGTCTTCGTAGAAGGCACTCTTACGAGCACTACCCGCTAGACCTAAATGAGATACTTCTGCTTCACCAGGGCCATTCACCACACAACCGATGATAGAGACATCCATTGGGGTAATCACGTCTTCTAGACGCTCTTCAAGCGCGTTTACGGTGTTAATAACATCGAACTCTTGACGAGAACAGCTTGGACACGCGATGAAGTTGATACCACGCGAGCGAATACGCAAAGATTTAAGAATATCGAAACCAACTTTGATCTCTTCAACAGGATCCGCCGCTAGCGAGATACGTAGCGTATCGCCAATACCTTCAGAAAGAAGCATACCTAAGCCAACAGAAGACTTAACCGCACCAGCACGTGCACCACCAGCTTCGGTAATACCAAGGTGAAGCGGTTGGTCAATCTGTTTTGCCAGTAAACGGTATGAACCTACAGCTAGAAATACGTCAGATGCTTTAACGCTCACTTTAAATTGATCAAAGTTGAGACGGTCTAAGATATCTACGTGACGCATTGCTGATTCAACAAGCGCTTCTGCTGTTGGCTCTGTGTATTTCTCTTGGATCTCTTTTTCAAGAGAACCGCCGTTAACACCAATACGAATCGGAATATTCATATCACGAGCACAATCAACAACTGAGCGGATACGGCTCTCGTTACCGATGTTACCTGGGTTGATACGCAAACAGTCTACACCGTACTCAGCCACTTTCAGCGCGATACGGTAGTCAAAGTGAATGTCAGCGACCAAAGGAACAGAAACCTGCTGCTTGATTTGCTTAAATGCTTCAGCGGCATCCATAGTCGGTACAGATACGCGAACGATATCAGCGCCTACATTTTCCAAAGCTCGGATCTGAGCAACGGTTGCGGCTACGTCTGTTGTTCTTGTGTTGGTCATGGATTGCACAGCAATAGGTGCACCATCACCGATCGGCACATCACCCACATAAATACGGGTTGATTTGCGACGAATAATAGGAGATTCGTGTTGCATATTAACTCTAAGGTAAGGTTATTCTGGCTACTTTGCCTGAAGTATACCCAGAAAGGTCGACAGGTTCACTTGCAAATGTCATTGATACGCCTTCTGGCGCACCTAGAATCACTTTATATGGCGCAATTCCTGATAGATTTAGTGACTGACCCGCTTTTTTGATGCCCGTTGACAAGGTTTTGCCGGTCGCATCTTTAACTTGAATCCAACAGTCTGCAGTAAACTGCATCGTTAGCGCTTTGGTTGCCACTTCAGGTGTTGGCGTTGTTTCAGGAGCAGTTGTTGCTTCAACGGTTTCTAATTCAACAGCTGGTTCTGCGTCGACTGCTGTTTGTTCATCAGTCGCGTCAAGTACAGCTGAAGTATCTGCCGCATCACTGATTGCAGCAAGGCCTTCAGTATCTTCAATCACAGAAGCAGCAGCGTCGTTTTGTTCAGCTTCAATCACTTCTAAAGAAGCGAACTCAGGGTCCAGTGACTCCTCCACCGCAAGCTCTTCTGAACTTTCAGTGTTAGCCAAAGATTGAGATAAGGTGTCTTGTTGTTGATTCTGCCACCACCACAGTGAAGAAATACCGACGATAACGGCAAAGATACCCCAAGTCAGCAGCATAATACGGCTGTTGTGCTTTTCTGTTTTTGTCTTACGAGAAAAGCTCAGCATTTCTTGATCTTCATGTTGAGCATCACCAGAGTGGCGAAGCGCGTTCAGTACCACTTTTTCATCAAGATTGACGTATTTCGCGTATGAACGGATGTAACCACGCATAAAGGTTGCGACTTGGTCTGACTCAAATTGGTTTTCTTCAATCTGTTGAATTAAAGAGATACGTAGTTTTAGGCGATCCGAGATCTGCTTTTGTGTTAAACCAAGAGCTTCTCGTTGATTTTTCAGTAGCGTCCCCGCTTCTAGAGCTGGAGCGATTGGTTCTTGCGTTTGTGTGTCGTGTTCTGTGTTCATAGAGAGTGAACTTCTAAAATATTATCGCAGGTCGACGAGAGCGTTTTTTATTGTCGTTTAAGCTCATTCTAGCAACCCACTTATGTGGAATTTGTCCTGTTACCCAACTCATCAACCCTTAAAGACGAACGACATACATTTTATTATTAGTGACGTTCTCAGGAAGCTAGTTTATCAAGTAGCCAACCTAAATAGACATATTGATGAT
>NZ_MCYD01000565.1:0-9197 GCF_002876325.1 Vibrio sp. 10N.261.52.A1 | reverse complement strand
CCCCTGATGATGTACCGAGTGTAAGGGGAGACATCATGCGGTTTTGCGTTAACTGTTGGAACAAACTACCTATGGTGCCGAGTGTTCCACCAACCAGAATCGCCATCACTAAACGAGGTAAGTTGACATAGATTAATGCCATCAACTCGAATGAATCATCGACCATTTTATTGAATGTAACGATGTCACTGATCTGTGAGGCTTGCTGGAGCAACTCACCAATAGGGCCAAATTCAGACTGACCTAACCATAAATGAATAAGGGCGGCGATAAATAACGGCGCTCCCATCATCAAACCACTGGATTTCATTACTGCTCCGCTAGCGTCAACAACGATTGCGCCATAGCTTCTGCGTTATACAAAATAGACATAGCACCGCCGTAGCTCCAACTTGCTGCTACAGGGCTAAATTGACCATCGCGAACAAAGGGCATGCTCTTCCAAACCGGAGAGCGATCTAACTTGTCTTGATATGGGAAAGGTTCAAAGTACAGCGCAATGCCACCCTTAACGTTCTTAAGCTCAGTCATACGCTTTTGACTGATGCCCCACTGACTCACAGGAAGATCCATCGCATTTTCGAAGCCTAGCTGCTCAAGCGCATATTGAGGAATCGAGTTATCACCGTAAATGTATACCGAAGTGGTACTCGCAAAACGGAAAGAGGTCACTTTCGGTTTGTCTCCCGGATACGCTTTATCTAGTTCAGCCTTAAGAACATCAAGACGCGCATCCATCGCAGCGAGTTTCTTGTTCGCTTGTTCTTCTTTACCAAGCAATTGGCCTATCTTCTTGAAGTTCTCAATAGCAGCTTCAGCATTACTGTGCTGTTCACTGTATGTTTGGTAGTAAAGCACGGGGGCGATTTCAGAAAGTCGTTCCTGAAGATCTTTCTGGGGTGACGCGATAAGAATCACGTCTGGGTTGAGCTTCTTAAGTGCAGAAAAGTTAGGTTCAGTTCGAGTACCAATATCCGCCACGCCTTCTGGTATCGCAGGTTGCACAACCCAATCGCTATACCCTGCAATATCAGGTACTGCGACGGGTGTTACACCGAGTTCAATCACTTGTTCAGCAATGTCCCAGTTCAATGCGGCCACTCTAACGGGTTGAGCTTCAAGGGTTTTATCCCCCTCGCTGTCTTCAACTTGGTAATTAGCCATTGCATTAAACGATAAAGCACTCGCTAACATCGTTAGAACGAGCCTTGTATTCAAGTTTTTTGCTTTAGAAAAATGAGAAGCTATTGGTTTTAAGCTCATATATTTGCCTACTTAATCTAAATTCGATATTTGCTACAAACGACAAAAGCAGCCCAGGAAAGGCTGCTTTAAAATTAGGAACGCTAACTTAGTTAGAATTCATAGTTCACGCTTAGCTCTACAGACTGCTCAGCACCGAACCAACAGTTCGATTGGTCGTAACACGCGTAATATTCTTCGTTGAAAATATTGTTCACCGCTAGGTTAGCAGTTGCACCAGATAGTATGTCGCTGGCTGCGCCTAAATCATAACCCACCGACAAATCAACAACCGTGTAAGACGGTACTTTGCCTTGCGTGTTGCTTGCATCCATTTGCATTTCGCCTACGTAACGAGCGCCTGCACTGAATCGTGAACCCGCTAGCATGCCGTTAAATACGTTGTAGTTAGCCCACACATTAGCCGTATGTTCCGGTACATAGATCGGTGTCGTACCCTCTAAACCGTTACTAGAGTCTTCAGTGATTTCCATGTCAACATACGTGTATGCAGCCGCAATATCGAAGCTTTCTGTCGCGAACCAACGTCCTGATAGTTCCGCACCTTGCGATACCACTTCACCCACTTGGATTCTTGGGCCATAAACGTTAGTCGGGTCTGTCATCAACATGTCTTGCTTAACGATATGGAATAAAGAAACCGTTGCTTCTTTCGACATATCGTCAGACAGGTATTTCACACCAATCTCTGCTTGTTGTGCGTTCTCTGGATCAAACTCATTGCCTGCTTTATCAACACCCGGAGCTGGTTCAAAGCTCGTCGCATAGCTTGCAAACGGTGCTAAACCATTATCAAACTGGTACAAACCACCTAAACGGTAAGTGAACTGCTTGTGATCAGATTCATGAGCGTAGTAATCACTCTCAGATTTGTAGTGATCAAATCGCGCACCGGCAATCAGTACTAATGCATCCAGACGAACTTGGTCTTGAACGTAGAACCCCAGCTGGCTTGACGTCGTGTCATCTAGATATTCACCCGTCTTAGTCACATCACTGCGGTCTAGTAGATCATTGTTCGGATTCAACGGATCAAAGCTATTAAACCCGCTGCCATTCGCACTATACGATGAGTAGTTAACATTACCGTCTAGATCTTGGTAATCGATACCAAGCAACAAGTTATGCTCTACTGAACCAACATCCACAATACCGCTCAATTGGTTATCAATAACAAACCCTTTAAAGCTCTCATCGGTAGAGTACAAGTATCGATCCAGCTGATTAGGTGTGCTTGGGTCGTAACTCACATGATAAGTGTTCTCTTGGTATAAAGAGGCATCTGTATAACGAGCGTTCTGTAGGAATGTCCAATTGCTATTAAACTCATGGTTGATCTTATAGCCGACCATAAGAACTTCACGCTCAAACTTGCTCCAGTTCTTATCACCCATAGAAACCGATGGATCGCTTGCTTTCAACACGTCTAGTGGCATTGACGAGTTGATACCCATTGAAGGATCATTTTGGTAGTACAGGTTGAAGTTAATCAACGTACTGTCTGTTGGTTGCCAGTCCACAGAAGGAGCAATTAAGTAACGCTCTTCTTCTGCATTATCAACTTGACTGTCCTGCTTACGAGCAAGTGCGATCAAACGGTAAGAAAAATCGCTATCACCAAACTGACCAGTAGTATCGATCGAAGCTTCTTGTAAATTACGTGAGCCTGTCGCAACGCCAACTTTAGTCGACGGCTCCGTTTGTGGCGCTTTAGCGATCATATTCACCATACCACCCGGTGGCATCGCGCCATAAAGTACAGAAGTAGGCCCTTTGAAGATCTCGACTTGCTGCATTGCAATCGGATCTATCTGTGGTTGTAGGTTCCAACCATTTAAGAATTGAAGCGAAAGACCATCGTAGTAGTTAACGTTATTCGTGCTAAAACCACGAATAGAATAAGAGTCAAACATTGCTACCGAGCTACCACGGTTTTCAGTTACAACACCCGGTGCATAACGGAGGGCTTGATTCAGAGATTGAACACCACGTTGCTCTAACTGTTCTTCATCAATAACGGTAATACCTTGAGGCGTTTCTTCTGGCTCAAGTGCCGACTTAGTCGCGGTATTACGATACGCTTTGCCCATAATTGTGACAGTTTCTACATTCGAATCTGCCGCTGTAACGGTTTCTTCCGCCAACGCTTGCGCTGAAAATGCAGTGAGCAATGCAACTGCAAGTGATGAATACTTAAAACGAGTGTGAGTGGTCATGATTCCCTCGGTACCAATGCTTATTGTAAATAGTAATAAATCTCATTTGCATTGTATGTATCTATAAAAGGGATAATTAACAATTTGGTGCAAGTTCACGAAGAACTTGGCTGATTTATAACAAAAAAAGGTCAATTGATGATTAAAAACACAATTGACCTTATTGAGTAAGAGGCTTTACAAAGAATACGTAAAACACAGATATGACTACGATTTAATAATGGGAACCCAGTATTCCATAACTGCATCTGTGGCATGAGCTTGATAGGCTAATGGGTATACTTCGAGCTCATAACCATCCACACCTCGATAGCCAGAACTCGGTAGCCAGTTAAGTACAAACCAACTCAGAGTGTGTCTAAGGTTCTCAATCGGACCACAGTGTTTGACCACGGCATAGGTTTGCTTTGGAATGGTTAATACGTCTAACTTATCAGAGATAATGCTCGGCAATTGAGGAATTGAAATCTCATCATTAAGCTCTACTCCCGCCCAATAGTGAATATTGGTACCATCAAAGCAAGCCTGAGTGAGATCAACCACACCAATGAACTGATAAGCATTGTCGTCAGGAAGCGTCACTTCCCCTTCTAAGCGTGACCACAATTGGGGGACTTTCTCTGCAAAATCTTGTGTCAGTGAAAACAAGCCACTTATTTCTGAAGTCATACCTTTAACAAGGAATGACTCTCTTTCATCAATGCGTACCTCAACAAAACTGAGTGAACCGTTATCAGCAGCGCTTACCGTTTCAGATACTTGTATCGGTTTTCTAAGCCCTGCTCTTTTGCCCGCTTTTCTATACTGACTAGGGCTGGAGCCAAACATCTGCTTAAAAGAACGACTAAAGCTAATTTCTGAATTGAATCCGAGTTCAAGTGCGATATCGATCACTCGCTTTTTGCTGTCCAACAGTTCTTCAGCCGCTTGGCTTAGCTTTAGCTCCCTCACGTAGTTTGCCACGGTCAGTCCCGTTTCAGCTTGAAACACTCTTTGCAGCTGCCAGCGAGACCAACAGCTCTGTTTCGCAATATCTTCTAGCGATAGTGCCGAGCTAAGGTTCGCATGGATATAAGCCAATACGCGGCTGATACGGTCAAATGCAGGAGTGTTCATAGTCACGCTTTTATAATCTCGATAGTGGTAACAATTAAGTCTATACAGGAATACTTTTTAACATTTAAAGCGACTTTTATCACTTAATAATGGCCAATACGCATTCAATTTATAAATTTTTTAAACCAAGAGTTCTCCGAAGAGATGCACCATTTTGTATGGTTATCGTCAATGAGGTTCGCTATGATAACGCAACTGATTATCATTTAATGGTTTAAAATGCTTTCCCAGCTGCACAATATTGCCACTCGTCGTAGAGCCCCTTCTCTACACCAGAAAATCTTCGCTTATTCAAAACAGATTACCCCTTATTTAAGCGGCAGTTATGGTTCTCTGAGCAGCAAAAGTATCGCTATCACAAATGATAAAAGCCATATCGAAATAAAGCGCGTTTACGATGGCTTAGCGGAAAATCATTCTGAGGCAGGTAAAGCCTATTGGTTAACCCGAACCTGGGATCTAGTTTGTTGGCAGCCAATCTACGTCACCTTCGTTTCTATCTATGGCCTTCATTCATTGCCAGATATCAAGAATATCGGTCAATTTAGGTATAAAGAGTTCGTCACAGGATACCGTTTCTTTAATGGTGATCACCAACACGGTACACCAGAAGAGCTAATCCCACATGCGGGTCAAGCCATACTGGAGCTTACAGAGTTTTTCCGCAGCCAGATTAGTGAGTGGACACGCATTCGCACGGGATTTACCAACCATTTGCTCGCGGATCTACTGCTGGGTTGTTTGATCAAACTGCAACAGCGCGAACAAAGCCTGAATAATGAGTACATCACTGAGCAAGCAAGGCTATGGTTGGCAGCGTGCCAGTTACCAGAAAGCCACTTAGACAGCCTCAAAATCGACGATACTACAGGGTTGCTTAAACTCGTTAGAGTCAGCTGTTGCTTAGTCTACAAGTGTGACTCTAGAAAATATTGCGACGATTGCCCTAGACACCCAGACAATAAGAAAACCGCTTAACACTATCACTTAATCTAAAAATCTAGGACTGACATGTTTCAGCTTTCAAATATAAAAATGGTCCGTGACGAGCGCACTATTCTCTCAATTGACGAGCTTTCTATTCCAACCAATGAGCTTACGGTCGTTCTTGGTCACAATGGTTCTGGTAAATCGACGCTGGTTAACTTGCTCTCTGGTCAAATGGCACCAGATCACGGCACAGTAAAGCTGGATGGTGCTTCTATCTCTTCTTTCAAAAGCAAAGACTTAGCCAAGAAGATTGCGTATTTACCTCAAAAGCTCCCAGCTTCGGCAGGCTTAACGGTCGAAGAATTGGTTCGTTTAGGACGTTTTCCTTGGCGAGGCGCGTTTGGTCGTTGGAACGCTGAAGATCAATCCATTATCCAACAAGCTATGGATAGAACAGGCGTTACCAAGTTTTCACAAGCTTTAGCGGATGACTTATCCGGCGGTGAACGCCAACGAGCGTGGGTTTCAATGTTGCTTGCTCAACAGTCTCCGGTATTGATCCTCGATGAGCCAACATCAGCACTGGATGTACATCACCAATTCCAACTGATGGGTTTACTGTCTGAGCTGAACAAAAAGGAAGACGTTGGTGTTATCGTGATTCTTCACGACTTAAATCTTGCACTGCGCTACGCGACACACATAGTCGCTCTAAAGAAAGGTAAGATCGCCTTTGAAGGCAGCGCTGATAAGTTACTTAATGAACAGGCCTTGTCTGATCTCTATGAGTCCCCTATTCGACTGATCGACCATCCGGTTCCAGCTAAGACTGCAGCCAGTGAGAAAGTCGCCGTGGTTTGCGAATAGCAGATCTTTGGGCAAGTTAAACCAAAGCGTTGAGCATTAAAAAGGCCATTGAAATTCTTCATTTCAGTGGCCTTTAAGTTTAGATTCGATAACTCATTTAACTAGCTAAGCTGAGCGTCTCTGGCTTCTTGGCTACTAAAGCCACGTAAAATATTCAATAACGTAATCGCGGTGAATAACGCGATGACCAATGACAAATGCCACGCTTCGCCAAGGCCAAGTTTAACCAACCCCATGCTTACCAACGAAGACACAACCATTTGGCCGCCTCCCGACATCGCAGCTGCTGCACCTGCGTTCTTTTTGTAAGGCAACATCACCAAGGCTTGTGCACAAGGTAACGCGATGCCATTCCCCAGTATCATCAAAAACTGACCTAGCATTAGATAGAGCGGCTCAAGTGGGCAGAAGAACAGCCACAACGCTGCCGAAATGTGTAACACAGGCGTGCATAACAGTGTTTTCTTATTACCTAACATTGGACGGATACGGTTACACAAACTTGTCCCGCCAAGCATACCCAACGCAGGAATAACCGCCCACATCGCGTATTCATCGGATGTCATTCCTATTTGGTTCTGCATGATGAATGGCATCACCGATACTGTGGTGATCATGAGACTAAAGTTAAGCCAGCCAATGCTCGCAAAGCTCATAAAGTAGCGAGAAGTGAGTAGCTCTTTGTATTGCGATGCCATTTTCTTCGGTGAGGGAATCGGCGACATCTGTACAACGGTTTCTTTGAATTTAAACGCCAATACGACCCAAGCTAATGAGACATAGCCAAGCAGCGAGATGAACACCATACTCCAGCCAAAGTGGAAGTTGATAAAGCCACCAATGACGGGGGCAATAAGAGGTGTAATCGACGCAACCATCGCAATGTAAGACATCGCTAATGGTAAGTCAGCACCGTTGAATCTGTCTCGTGTGGAAGCGCGAGCCAGTACAGCACAACAGCCCGTGCCTAATCCCTGGAGGAATCGTCCCATCACCATACTGGTAAAAGAGTGGCTGAAGAAGATGATCATCAGCAAACCAAGCATGGCGAGTAGTAAGCCACTCAATAGTACCTTTTTACGCCCTAAAGCATCTGAAATTGGGCCATAAACAAACTGCGAAGGTCCGAAACCTAGCAGGTAGACACTCACTAACAGCTGGGCTTGTTCTAGCGATACATCAAAATCCTTTGCAATCCAGGGTAAAGAAGGAAACACCAACCCCATACTGAGTTGACCGATACTGATGACCAAACACGCCAGTAAGATCGACTTAAAATCAAATCGACGGCTCATGAGGCTGTACACGTAGTTAAAAGGTTTGGTTTATCAACCTCACAACATAGAGATATAGAAGATAGAGAGAATGTTGCAGGTATGATATTCATGGTGCTCCGAAAGGATCGATTGGACTGTCGCAGAGTAAACATACGTTAGCTCGTATCACCATACAACACTGGCTGGACTAAATATGTGAATAGTCACTTTTCACACACCTTAACTTTCCGCCTATCGCTGACACACGCTAGACTAACACTAGATCGCAACAATGAAGGGACTTCAATGAACACTTATCACCGTATCCTCACCTCAGCTTTGATACTTGTTGTGTCTGGTCCCCTTGCCTCAACAACAGCCTTTGCTTGGCAAGCTGAGAAGATAACCGATGGACTTGTGATTCCATGGGGACTTGCCTATGTAGACGAAGGATCCATGCTAGTCACAGAAAAAGAAGGTGTGATCAAACATGTTGATCTGAAAACCGGTGACCAGAGCACACTGTTCAGGCTTCCCAATGTGTGGGCAAAGGGTCAAGGCGGAGCGTTGGATATCACCTTTTCGCCCTTTGAAGAAAACAGACTCTATATCACTTATAGCAAAAACATCGATGATGAAGGAGTAACCACTCTCGCTTCTGCTGATTACCAAAATGGTGAAGTGTCTAATTGGCAGGATGTATTCGTTTCAGAATCGAGAACCGACACAGGTCGTCACTTTGGAAGCCGCATTACCTTCGATGATAACCACATCTACTTTTCCATCGGCGACCGTGGAGATCGAGATAACGGTCAAAATACCTTAACTCATGCCGGTTCAGTATTGCGCTTGAATGCAGACGGAAGCACACCAAGCGACAATCCATTTGTAAACAACGACAAGGTTCTCAACGAAATCTGGAGCTATGGCCACCGAAACCCGCAAGGACTGTTCTACGACTTCCCAAGTCAAAAGCTGTGGTCGATTGAGCATGGCCCACGTGGTGGTGATGAAATTAACCTAATAAAAGAGGGAGCCAACTACGGATGGCCTGTCACATCTCATGGTAAAGAGTATTGGGGACCAATCAGCGTTGGTGATTCGGAAACTAAAGAAGGCATCGAAGCACCTAAAAAGGTCTACATTCCTTCAATAGCCCCTGGCAGCTTAGTGGTTTATCAAGGGGATAAGTTCCCAGAGCTCAAAGGAAACCTATTAGCAGGCGCACTTAAACTTACCCATATCAATGTGGTAACGGTCAATGAGCAAGGTGATGCGACTGACGAGCAACGTATTCTAGAAGACCTAGGCGAAAGAATCAGAGACATCGAAACCTCGCCAGATGGGGATATTTTCTTCAGTACTGACAATGGCAACCTCTATCGCCTAAAAAGGTAGCAACTCCGTTAAGACAATCAGCACAAACATTAGATGATTTTATAAATAAAGCCGTTAAATACGGGGCTTCAGGTCAATTTAGCGGCTTTCTTTTCCGAAAGCACAATATGTAAAAACAGTGCAACCACTCTAATTTTGTCATCAAAATTAC